>NZ_JBEXEX010000030.1:0-95581 GCF_040606445.1 Streptomyces sp. NPDC005408
TGGATGTGCGGCCGAGCCGCACATCCAGCCCGTCCGGCGTTTGAGGACACGCGCGAAGCGCGTAGGGGGTTCGGGGCGGAGCCCCGATTCGGGAAGGGGTGGGTAGGGGACAAGCCCGCCGCAGGCGACCCGCACTCGCACCCCCATGGGCGTCACCCCCAAGGAGGCGACCGATGACCACTGACCCCATCCGCGTCCTCGTCGTCGAAGACGACCCCGTCGCCGCCGACGCGCACGCCCTCTACGTCGGCCGCGTCTCCGGCTTCGCCGTCGCCGGGGTCGCGCACTCCCGCGGGGAAGCCGTTCGCATCCTGGAGCGCACAGCGGTCGATCTGCTGCTGCTCGACCTGTATCTGCCCGACGGGCACGGGCTCCATCTCCTACGGTCGCTGCGCGCCGCCGGCCACTCCGCCGACGTCATCGCCGTCACGTCCGCCCGTGACCTCGCGATCGTGCGCGAAGGGGTGTCCCTCGGAGTCGTCCAGTACGTCCTGAAGCCCTTCACCTTCGCCACGCTCCGCGACCGGCTCACCCGGTACGCCGAGTTCCGTGCCGCGGCCGGGGAGGCCAGCGGTCAGGACGAGGTGGACCGGGCGCTCGGCGTCCTGCGCGCGCCCCAGGGCGGCGGGCTCCCCAAAGGCCTCAGCGCACCGACGCTCGCCGCGGTCACCCGCACCCTGCGCGATTCCGCCAACGGGCTCACCGCCACCGAGGCCGGCACCGCCGTCGGTATCTCGCGGATCACCGCGCGCCGCTATCTGGAGCACCTGGTCACCGAGGGACGCGCGGCGCGCAGCCCGCAGTACGGACAGATCGGGCGTCCCGAGCTGCAGTACCGATGGATCACTTCCAGCCGCTGAACCGGTGTGCCCTGCACGGGGATTGACCTTGCTGACGGGCCGGATCTACGGTCACCGGGCAGCCCGCCGTGGCTTGAGGAGGTCGTGCCCGTGCGCCCCACCGCCCCGCTCATCCTCGTCCCGTTAGCCGCTGTCATCGCCGCCGCCTCCCTCACTGCCTGCGGCGGCAGCTCCGGCAGCGACTCGGACACCATCAAGGTCGCCTACAACCGTTCCACCGACAACAAGGTCCGTTTCAAGGACAACTTCCTCGAGTCGGTGAAGAAGCAGTTCGAGAAGGACCACCCGGGCAAGAAGGTCAAACTCGTCCCGATCCAGGCCCCGGACAACGACTACGCCACCAAGGCGCAGCAGATGATGCGCTCCCCCAAGACCGCCCCGGATCTGGTCTACGAGGACACGTTCCGCATCAACTCCGACATCAAGGCCGGGTACTTGAAGCCGCTGGACGACTACCTCCCCAAGTGGGACCAGTGGAGCCAGTTCGTCGACACGGCAAAGGCCGCGGCCAAGGCCGAGGACGGCAAGACGTACGGCGTCCCTGACGGCACCGACACCCGGGCCCTCTGGTTCAACAAAGAGATCTTCGCGAAGGCCGGTCTGCCCGCCGACTGGCAGCCGAAGAACTGGGCGGAGATCCTGACCGCGGCCCGCACGATCAAGCAGAAGGTGCCGGGCGTCATCCCGCTCAACGTCTACACCGGCAAGGGACCCGGCGAGGCCGCGGTGATGCAGGGCTTCGAGATGCTCCTTTACGGCACCGGCGCCGACCCCCTGTACGACCCGTCCGCCAAGAAGTGGGTCGCGGGCGGCAAGGGATTCCAGGACGCGCTCGGCTTCGTACGCACGGTGTACGGGGAGAAGCTCGGCCCGGACGTCTCCGACGCCCTCGACCCCAATATCGGTACACGTGTGGCGACCGAGTGGCTCCCCGAGGGCAAACTGGCGATCGACCTGGACGGCTCCTGGATGGGCCAGCAGTGGCTCGCATCGGGCGCCAAGCCGTGGCCGGAGTGGGACAAGAAGCTGGGCCAGGCGCCGATGCCGACGCAGAACGGGCAGGCGCCGGGCAAGGTCTCCATGTCGGGCGGCTGGACCTGGGCGATCCCGCAGAAGGCCAAGAACCCCGATCTGGCCTGGGAGTTCATCACGTCGATGCAGACCCCGGCGAACGCGGTCGAGTGGACGATCGTCGACGCGCAGATCGCCGTACGCAAGGACGTCGCCGCGAACGCCCGCTATCTGAAGTCCATGCCGGGCATCGACTTCTTCACCTCTCTGGTGCAGTACACCGACTACCGCCCCGCGCTGCCGGTCTATCCGCAGGTCTCGACGGCGATAGGCGAGGCGATGGAGAAGGTGACGACGGGTGATGCCTCGGCGGCGGACGCGGCGAAGGATTACGACCAGCAGCTGAAGACCATCGTCGACGACGCGGTCACCACCAAGTGAGCAGCGCCAAACGAGGGTTGTGGCGGTGGGCGCCGATCGCCCCCGCCACGCTCCTGCTGCTGCTCTTCCTGGCGGGACCGATCGGCTACTGCGTCTGGATCGCGTTCACCGACACCCAGCTGACGGGTGCGTCGGGTTCCGACTTCGTCGGCCTGGACAACTTCCGCCGGGCCTTCGCCGACGCCGACTTCCGTAACGCCGTCTGGCTCACGCTCGTCTTCACCTTCGTCTCGGCGATCGTCGGCCAGAACACCCTCGGGCTGGCGCTCGCGGGACTGATGCGCGCGGCGTCCCGCCCGGTCCGTACCCTCACCGCCACTCTGGTGATCACCGCCTGGGTGCTGCCGGAGATCGTCGCGGCCTTCCTGCTGTACACCTTCTTCCGCCGCGAGGGCACACTCAACGCCCTGCTCGACTGGCTCCATCTGCCGTCCCAGAACTGGCTGTTCACGCTGCCGATCCTGGCGGTGTCATTCGCCAATGTGTGGCGCGGCACCGCGTTCTCGATGCTGATCTACTCCGCCGCGCTGGCCGAGATCCCCCGCGACATCACGGAGGCGGCGGAGGTCGACGGGGCGAGCGGCCCGCGCCGGGTCTGGCACATCACGCTGCCGATGATCCGCCGCTCGATCGGCACCAATCTGATGCTGAACACGCTCTCCACGCTGTCGGTGTTCGGCCTGATCTGGGCGATGACGCGCGGCGGGCCCGGCAGTCGCAGCCAGACTCTGCCGGTGTTCATGTACGACCAGGCCTTCCAGAAGAGCCTGATCGGCTACGGAACGGCGGTGGCGCTGCTGCTTCTGCTGGTGGGCTCGCTCTTCTCGGTCGTCTATCTGCGGCTGATGAGGGTGGAGGTGTGATGCGCCGGACCACCCGCGCCCGGCTCGCCGCCGACGCCTCCCTGCTGCTGACCGCGGCGGCCTTCGCGCTGCCGCTGGTGTGGCTGGTGCTGTCCTCGGTGGACACGGAGGCGGACCTGCGGGTGCGGGCGCCCTCGTCGTTCACCGCGGACAACTTCGACGCGGTGCTCACCGACGAGATCACCTTCACGCCGATGCTCAACAGCCTGCTGCTGTGCGGCGGTGCGACGCTGCTGACGGTGGTGTGCGCCGCACTCGCCGCGTATCCGCTCTCGCGCCACCGCTCGCGCTTCAGCCGCCCCTATCTGCTGACGATCCTGTTCACGACATGTCTGCCGATCACGGCGGTCATGGTCCCGGTCTACGGACTGTTCGTACAGGTCAATCTGATCGACACGATGTACGGCACGGGCCTCTTCCTCGCCACGTCCCAACTGCCCTTTTCCATCTGGCTGATGAAGAACTTCATGGACGGCGTCCCAGTGGTCCTGGAGGAGGCGGCGTGGACGGACGGCGCGTCGTATCTGCAGACGCTGACCAGGGTCGTCCTGCCGCTCATGGGCCCGGGTCTGACCGTGGTGACGATCTACACCTTCATCCAGCTCTGGGGGAACTTCTTCGTCCCGTTCATGCTGATTCTGTCCCCCGAGCAGATGCCCGCGTCCGTCTCGATCTTCACTTTCTTCGGCAACTACGGTTCAGTGATCTACGGCCAGCTCGCGGCCTTCTCGATCCTGTACTCGGCGCCTGTGCTGGTGCTGTACGTCCTGATCGCCCGCAGGCTGGGCGGCGGCTTCGCCCTGGGCGGGGCCGTCAAGGGGTGATGGGCCAACGTGTATCGTCACGTGACGTTACCAAGACGTAACGATCAGCTCGGATGTTCCTACGATAAGTCGCTCTGGGTGAACACACCGTAGTCGGGGGCCCCTCCGGCCCCCTAGCGTGTCGGCGTGCACCACAATCCGGCCCCACCCTTCAACGCTCCCGCCGCGCGCCGGCTGCGCGAGGCCCTCGGCATGGCCCCGGGCCATGTCGCCTACGGCCTGCGCGCCCAGTACGGGCTCCATGTCTCACCCGATGTCGTGGTCCAGTGGGAGCGGGGGCTCTCCAGCCCCGGTTCGCGCGAACTGACCGCGCTCGCCGGGGTGTTGTGGTGCGCGCCGCACGATCTGCTCACCGAGGCGACCACCCTGCGCGAGCACCGGATGGCTCGCGGCTTCGCCCCCGAGGACCTGGCGCGCCTGGTGGGCATGGACGTGGGTTCGTATCTGCGGATGGAGGAGTCGGCGCGCTGGCGCGGCAATGAGCGCCAGACCGCCGCGCTCGCCGAGGTGCTGGACCTCGGCTCCCGCGAGCTGCTGGTGGCGACTGGCCGGGACTCCGAGCTCGGGGAGCTGCTGCGGGACGCGGTGAAGGCACGCTGGCAGGCATACGTACGCCCGGTGGGGAAGATGATGCCGATGCAGCGGGAGCATCTCGAGGACGTACTGGAGGAGCTGCACTCCGAGTACCAGTCGCGGATGGTGGCGACGCTCGCCTGGGGTGCGACGACACACGACACCGGGGAGCCGGGCCGGGACTTCCTGGACCGGATCGTGGACCACTTCTGGGAACTCGCCCGCGTCTAGGTCCTGTCCGGTCGATCAGGCTGGATCAGTGAGCGGGTCTGGCGATGGGGGCACCTCCCGTGCCCGAAGGGCTACGGGGGAGCATCGCAGGCCGGAGGATGGGGGTCCCCCCGCCGAAGGCAGGGGGAGAGCCGACGCGGAGCGTCGGCGACTGACGACAACGCAGCGTGGGGGCACCTCCCGTGCCCGAAGGGCTACGGGGGAGTGCCGTGCCAGGGCACGCGAGCCCGGCAAGACCGGCCGGACAGGACCTAGGTGTGGCGTCCGGCGCCCCTTCCGTAACAAGGAAGCTACCAGCCGGTAGTGGGAACGAAGCGTTCCGTCCACCGAAGGCCGCGAGCATGCCGGGGCCCCTGCGCTTTTGCGCCCTGAACCGGACCCCTCAGGAGTGACCCCCCATGCATGCACGCAGATGGACCACCCGGGCGGCGGTGACGGTCGCCGCGCTGGCCCTCACCTCATCCGTGACCGCCACCGCGACCGCCGCGACCCCCGCCGCCACGGCGCAGCCGACGGGCACCAGCCGCGCCTTCCTCGCCGACGTCGACTACGCGACCTGGCAGCGTGATGTCTCGGCGGTCGTCTCCACCGCCCGCCCCTACATCGAGCAGCGCACCGCCGCCGCTTCGGGGCAGCGGCTCGCGATGGTCCTCGACATCGACAACACCTCGCTGGAGACGGACTTCCACTACTTCTGGGAGTACCCGACCCCCGCGGTCAAGCCGGTGCTCGATCTGGTCCGCTACGCCGACTCCCGCGGCGTGGACATCTTCTTCGTCACGGCCCGCCCCGGAATCATCTACTCGCCCACCGCGTACAACCTCAAGAAGGCCGGCTACCCGGTCGACGGTCTGTACGTACGCGATCTGCCCGACCTGTTCGACGAGGTCAGCGCGTACAAGACCGCGAAGCGCGCGGAGATCGAGGCCAAGGGCTACACGATCATCGCCAACGTCGGCAACAACACCGGCGACCTCGTCGGCGGTCACGCCGAGAAGACCTTCAAGCTGCCCGACTACGACGGCAAGCTGTCCTGAACCATGCTCCACGTCCGCCGGCCACGCTTCAACTGCGGTCGGCGGACGGCCCGTTCAGGGACTCAGAAGACCGACTCCGCCTCGTACATGCGGTTATGGGGCACGGTCTTGAGCCGGGTGACCGCATCCGCCAGCGGCACCATCACCACCTCCGTGCCGCGCAGCGCCGTCATCATGCCGAACTCGCCGCGGTGCACCGCCTCCACCGCGTGCCAGCCGAAGCGCGTCGCGAGCACCCTGTCGTACGCGGTGGGCGTGCCGCCGCGCTGCACATGCCCGAGGATGACCGGCTTGGCCTCCTTGCCGAGCCGGTGCTCCAGCTCCGCGGCGAGCCGGTTGCCGATACCCAGGAAGCGCTCATGGCCGAACTGGTCGATCTCGCCCTTCTTGTATTCCATCGAGCCCTCGGCCGGGTGCGCGCCCTCCGCGACACAGATGACCGCGAACTTCTTGCCGCGCGAGAAGCGCTCCTCGACCATCTTCACCACGTCCTCGACCTGGAAGGGCCGCTCCGGCAGACAGATGCCGTGTGCGCCGCCCGCCATGCCGGACTCCAGCGCGATCCAGCCCGCGTGCCGTCCCATCACCTCGACGACCATCACGCGCTGGTGCGACTCGGCGGTGGTCTTCAGACGGTCGATGGCCTCGGTGGCGACCGTGACGGCGGTGTCGAAGCCGAAGGTGCGGTCGGTGGAGGAGATGTCGTTGTCGATCGTCTTCGGTACGCCGACGACGGGCATCCCCGCGTCGGCGAGCATCCGGGACGCGGTGAGCGTTCCCTCGCCGCCGATCGGGATGAGCGCGTCGATACCGAACTGCTTCGCCAACTCCGCTGCGTTCTCGGCGGCTTCGCGCAGCCGGCCGCGCTCCAGGCGCGCCGAGCCGAGGATCGTGCCGCCCCGGGCGAGAATGCCGCTGACCGCATTGAGGTCGAGCGGACGGTAGTGGCCGTCGAGGAGACCCTTGAACCCGTCCTCGAAACCGATGACTTCATCGCCGTGGCCGGTCAGAGCACGGTGCACAACCGACCGGATCACTGCGTTCAGGCCCGGGCAGTCGCCGCCTGCGGTGAGAACTCCGATGCGCATTGTGCTGTGTCTCCTGCTCGTCAGTGATACATGTGAGCCCAAGTTCGATTGTTCCACGCGCGCGGGGAACCCCGCGCTCCCAGCTACTCCGCCGTATGCCACTTGGACCCGGCTCGCGGGCCTGTGGACCGGCCCTGGTCCGGCGGGCGCCCTACCTATCGCCAGAGGTATTGTCAAGAGGGCAATGCCGCCCCGAGCGGCTTTTTTGTAAGTACCACCTTTTGTACTTCGTGTACTCGACAGCATGGACGGGAGAGCACGCGTGACGCGCAGCGTGTACGTGACCGGGATCGACCGCTCGGACGGCCGGCAGGTCGTGGAGCTGGGAGTCATGGAGCTCCTGACCCGCCAGGTGGACCGGGTGGGTGTCTTCCGCCCACTGGTGCACGACGGCCCAGACCGGCTCTTCGACCTGCTGCGCGCCCGCTACCGGCTCTCGCAGGACCCCGAGACCGCGTACGGCATGGACTACCACGACGCCTCCGCGCTGCAGGCCGAGAAGGGCACCGACGAGCTGGTCTCCCGGATCGTCGAGCGCTTCCTCCAGGTGGCCCGGGAGTACGAGGTCGTGCTCGTCCTCGGCACGGACTACGCGGGCACCCAGCTCCCCGACGAGCTGGCGCTCAATGCCCGGCTCGCGAACGAATTCGGCGCCTCGGTGATCCCGGTGGTCGGTGGCAAGGGCCAGACCGCCGAGTCGGTACGGGCCGAGACGCGCAATGCCTACCGGGCGTACGAGGCCCTGGGCTGCAATGTCCTCGCCATGGTCGTCAACCGGGTCCGGCCCGAGGAGCGTGAGTCGATAGCCGAGCGGCTTGCGGCCCGCCTCCCGGTCCCCTGTTACGCCCTGCCCGACGAGCCCGCGCTCGCGGCCCCCACCGTCGCCCAGATCACCCACGCGCTCGGCGCCACCGTGCTCCTCGGTGACGACGCCGGTCTGGCCAGGGACGCGCTCGACTTCGTCTTCGGCGGTGCGATGCTGCCGAACTTCCTGAACGCCCTGACCCCCGGCTGCATGGTGGTCACCCCCGGCGACCGCGCCGATCTGGTGGTGGGCGCGCTGGCCGCGCACTCGGCGGGCACCCCGCCCATCGCGGGCGTACTGCTGACGCTGAACGAGCGGCCCAGCGAGGAGATCCTCACGCTGGCTTCCCGGCTCGCGCCGGGCACCCCGGTTGTCCTGGTCCCCGGCACCAGCTTCCCGACGGCGGCCGAACTCTTCGGTCTGGAGGGCAAGTTGAACGCCTCCACCCCGCGCAAGGCCGAAACCGCGCTCGGCCTCTTCGAGCGCCACGTCGACACCGGCGACCTGCTGGCCAGGATCTCGGTGGCCCGCAGCGGCCGCGTCACTCCGATGATGTTCGAGCACGACCTGCTGGAGCAGGCACGCGCCGACCGCCGCCGAGTCGTCCTGCCCGAAGGCACCGAGGAGCGGGTACTGCGCGCCGCCGACGTACTGGTGCGACGCGACGTCTGCGATCTGACCCTGCTCGGCGACACCGAAGTCATCCGCAAGAAGGCCGCCGACCTGGGCATCGACCTCAGCTCCACCCAGCTGATCGACCCGGCGACCTCCGAGCTGCGCCAGCGCTTCGCCGAGCGGTACGCGCAGCTGCGGGCCCACAAGGGCGTGACGGTGGAGCTGGCATACGACGTCGTGGCGGACGTGAACTACTTCGGCACACTGATGGTCCAGGAGGGCCTGGCCGACGGCATGGTGTCGGGCTCGGTGCACTCCACGGCCGCGACGATCCGCCCGGCCTTCGAGATCATAAGAACAAAGGGGACCGCGCGAAGCGCGTCAGGTAGGGCGGTGGCGGGCGACGGGAGGGCGAAGCCGGACGCCTCGATCGTCTCCTCCGTCTTCTTCATGTGCCTGGCCGACAAGGTGCTCGTGTACGGCGACTGCGCGGTCAACCCGGACCCCAACGCCGAGCAGCTCGCGGACATCGCCGTCCAGTCGGCGGTGACGGCGGCCCGCTTCGGCGTGGAGCCGCGGATCGCGATGCTCTCGTACTCCACGGGCACCTCGGGATCGGGCGCGGACGTCGACAAGGTGCGCGAGGCGACCAAGCTGGTGCGCGAGTCACGTCCGGATCTGCGGATCGAGGGCCCGATCCAGTACGACGCGGCCGTTGCGCCGTCCGTCGCTGCGACGAAAATGCCGGACTCCGAGGTGGCGGGCCGGGCGACCGTGCTGATCTTCCCGGACCTCAACACCGGCAACAACACCTACAAGGCCGTGCAGCGCTCGGCCGGAGCCGTGGCGGTCGGGCCTGTGCTGCAGGGTCTGCGCAAGCCGGTGAACGATCTGTCGCGCGGCGCCCTTGTCAGCGACATCGTGAACACGGTCGCCATCACCGCGATCCAGTCCCAGGGTCAGGAGCTCCCGGCATGACCGCCACCCGCGTTCTCGTCCTCAACTCCGGCTCCTCGTCGGTGAAGTACCAGCTGCTGGACATGCGCGACAGCTCGCGCCTGGCGGTCGGTCTCGTCGAGCGGATCGGCGAGGAGACCTCGCGTCTGGTGCACACCCCGCTGGCCGGCGGCGGCGAGAAGCGCGAGCGCACCGGGCCGATCGCCGACCACGACACGGCGCTGAAGGCGGTCGCGGACGAGCTGGCGCACGACGGGCTCGGTCTGGACTCCCCCGAGCTCGCTGCGATCGGCCACCGGGTCGTGCACGGCGGACTGAAGTTCACCGCGCCGACGGTCATCACCGACGAGGTGATGGCGGAGATCGAGCGGCTGGTCCCGGTGGCGCCGCTGCACAACCCGGCGAACATCACCGGCATCCGTACCGCCCAGGCGCTGCGTCCGGACCTCCCGCAGGTCGCGGTCTTCGACACCGCCTTCCACACGACGATGCCGGAGTCGGCCGCCCGCTACGCGATCGACACGGAGACGGCGGACGCCCACCGGATCCGCCGCTACGGATTCCACGGCACCTCGCACGCGTACGTCTCCCGCAGGACGGCGGCCCTGCTGGGCAAGGACCCTTCGGAGGTGAACGTCATCGTGCTGCACCTGGGCAACGGAGCCTCCGCCTCGGCGGTCGCGGGCGGCCGGTGCGTGGACACCTCGATGGGGCTGACGCCGCTGGAGGGTCTGGTGATGGGCACCCGCTCCGGTGACATTGACCCCGCGGTTACGTTCCACCTCAAGCGGGTCGCGGGAATGTCGGCGGATGACATCGACGAACTGCTCAACAAGAAGAGCGGTCTGGTGGGGCTCTGCGGCGACAACGACATGCGGGAGATCCGCCGCCGGATCGACGAGGGCGACGAGCGCGCGCGGCTCGCCTTCGACATCTACATCCATCGTCTGAAGAAGTACATCGGCGCGTACTACGCGGTACTCGGCAGGGTGGACGCGATCGCGTTCACGGCCGGGGTCGGCGAGAACGCGGCGCCGGTGCGCGAGGCTGCCGTCGCGGGCCTGGAGGAGCTGGGGCTGGCGCTGGATGCCGAGCTGAACGCCGTACGGTCCGACGAAGCGCGATTTATTTCGGCGCCGTATGCCCGAGTTGCGGTGGCCGTTGTCCCGACCGATGAGGAGCTGGAGATCGCCCAGCAGACATTCGCCCTGGTCACGGGCGTTTCCGAAGCGGGCAACGCCTGAGCGGAACACCGCCCATTTGTACTTTCCACCAGACGGAATATTCCGCATCGAAACAAACCGATAGGATCCGCCTTATGCGCCGTTCCAAAATCGTTTGCACACTGGGCCCCGCCGTCGACTCCTACGAGCAGCTGAAGACGCTCATCGAGGCCGGCATGAACGTGGCCCGATTCAACATGAGCCACGGGACCCACGCTGAGCACGAGGAGCGGTACCACCGCGTGCGCCAGGCGTCCGAGGACACCGGCCACGCGGTCGGCGTGCTCGCCGACCTCCAGGGCCCCAAGATCCGTCTGGAAACCTTCGCCGAGGGGCCGGTCGAACTGGTCCGCGGTGACGAATTCACCATCACTACCGAGGACGTCGCCGGCGACAAGTCGATCTGCGGCACCACGTACAAGGGTCTGCCGGGCGATGTGTCCAAGGGCGACCAGGTCCTGATCAATGACGGAAACGTCGAACTGCGGGTCGTCGAGGTCGTGGGCCAGCAGGTCAAGACGATCGTCGTCGAGGGCGGTGTGATCTCCGACCACAAGGGCATCAACCTGCCCGGCGCGGCGGTCAATGTCCCCGCGCTCTCCGAGAAGGACGTCGAGGACCTCCGTTTCGCCCTCCGTATGGGCTGCGACCTGGTGGCGCTCTCCTTCGTACGGGACGCGAGCGACGTCAACGACGTCCACAAGGTGATGGACGAGGAGGGCCGCAGGGTCCCGGTCATCGCCAAGGTGGAGAAGCCGCAGGCGGTCGCCAACATGCAGGACGTCGTGATGGCGTTCGACGGCGTGATGGTGGCGCGCGGCGACCTGGCCGTCGAGTACCCGCTCGAGAAGGTCCCGATGGTGCAGAAGCGCCTCATCGAGCTGTGTCGCCGCAACGCCAAGCCGGTGATCGTGGCGACCCAGATGATGGAGTCGATGATCACCAACTCCCGCCCGACGCGCGCCGAGGCCTCCGACGTCGCGAACGCGATCCTGGACGGGGCGGACGCGGTCATGCTGTCGGCCGAGTCCTCGGTCGGCGCGTACCCGATCGAGACGGTCAAGACGATGTCGAAGATCGTCGTCGCGGCCGAGGAGGAGCTCCTGTCGAAGGGCCTCCAGCCCCTGGTCCCGGGCAAGAAGCCCCGCACACAGGGCGGTTCGGTGGCCCGTGCGGCCTGCGAGATCGCGGACTTCCTGGGCGCCAAGTCCCTGGTGGCCTTCACCCAGTCCGGCGACACGGCCCGCCGGCTGTCCCGCTACCGCGCGGAGCAGCAGATCCTGGCCTTCACGACGGACGCCTCGACGCGCAACCAGCTGACGCTGAGCTGGGGCGTGGAGTCCTTCCTGGCACCGTTCGTGGAGACGACGGACGCGATGGTCGACCTGGTGGACGCGGCGCTGCTGAAGCTCCACCGGTACAACGAAGGCGACATCATGATCATCACGGCGGGGTCCCCGCCGGGTGTGCCGGGAACGACGAACATGGTGCGGGTGCATCACTTGGGCGGGGTGGACGCCAAGTAGGGCCACGCGCCTGCAGAGATGGCGAGGGCGGTACCCCGGATTGACCGGGGTACCGCCCTCGGTACGTTGTCAGCCCAGTACGAGGTGCAGCTGGGGCGTCCTGCCGTTGATGAACCGGAATCTCACATGCCCTACAGGGTGAGGCGGTGTGGTGTGCGCTGTGGGCCGTACCCCTCTGGTCGAGGGGTACGGCCCACAGCCGTGCAACATGCCTGCCGTCAGTCGTCAGTCTTCGTCGTACGAAGACGCGGGGCCCACCTCGACCAGCAGCGATCGCAGATCGTCCGCCGCGTATGCCATCTCGAGGATGCGCATCATCGCCGGTACGCCCGCGTGCCGGGTGATCACCAGGTCAGGACATTGGAACTGGAGGCGTTCGTACTCCTCCGGCTCGCTGTCCATCCATCGCTGGATCGCTTCAAGGGTGAGGAACGTGGCGCTGTAGCGCGTTCCGTCCCGGAGCGTGACCAAGACGTCGACGTTGTCGACCGTCTCCGCGTCGTCCTCGCCGCCGAGCATGAAGACGGCGTCGAAGTGCGGAGTCCTGACGGTGTGCAGCGGATCACCCATAGAGCTTCTTCAGACGGTTGATGACGAAGTCCTCGTTCTTCTTGTTGGACTTGCCGACGATCATCCAGCCCCCTTCGACGTTCTTGACGAAGAGTCGGGCACCCTTCCTCGTCCTGAAGTAAATGATGCCCGTGCCGGTCAGGCTCTTGTACTCGTCCCCAGGCATACCGCCGTTCTTCAGGGTATCGAACATGTTGTCGAAGTCGGTCTGGAGCCTCGGATCCTCGGTGGCCTCCTTCGCCGCCTTGACCAGACCCTTGTCGTCATGGATGGCCGAACGCATGCACTTCTTGGCCGCATTGCTCGCCGCGGCAGAGGCCATGACCCGGCGCGTCGGCGCGGTCTTCACGGACGTGTCCGATGTCGAGCTTGCCCTCGAACTCATCGCCGTAACGCCATAGTTCTCGGCGATGCTGACCAGGCAGGAAGCCGCGGCGCCCGCCTTCTTCGTGGCCTCGATGACCTTCCGCAGCCGGTCGAGCGTGCGCTTGGCGGTGAGGGACTTGTCCAGGAACCTGGCGATACCGCCGCCGATCTTGATGATCGCGCTGGTGACGGCCGGAATCTTGCCGATGAGAGCGACGAAGCTCGCGGCGTTGACCAGGGTCCACAGGCACGCCTCGACGTCCCCCTGGGTGAAGCACGCCTTGGCGTCGGTCCAGCCCACCAGGTCGACGAGGACCTGGCCGCCGTTGGCGATGACCCAGTCCATGACGTCCTGGCCGGCAAGGGCCTTGGCGGCTCGGAAGTCGTCCACACACTGCTGGCCGCAAGCAGCCAGCAGGAGTGCCTCTTCGTCCCCGCTCAGCTCCGGTCCGGTGTCCACCGAGCCGGCGTCGGATCTGACCTTGCGGTCGGCGGCGTCCTGCTGACGCTGCTCTTCCTCCGCGCGGTCGGCGGCCTGGTCCGCCTCGGTGGCGTAGTTGTGCGCGTCCGCCGCAGCGGTTTCTGCGACGACCGCGTCGGCCTCGGCCGCCGTGGCGACGCCGTTCGCCGTGGTGGCGTCCCCCTCGGCCGCCGTGGCGGCACTGCGGGCGCCGGCGGCGTCCTTCTCCGCCTCGGTGGCCGACGCGCCGGCCGCTTGGGCCTCGGTCGCGGCCTGGCCGGCCGCTACCTTCGCGGTGAGCGCGTCCTCATTGGCCTGGCGGTCGTACTCGACCGTCCGGGCCTCGGAACGCAGCGTGGCATCCTTCGCGGTCTCGGCCTCGGCAGCCGAAGTTCGCGCCTTGGCGAGGGATGCGGCGGCCTGGGCCGCGTAGTCCGCCGCCCGGGCAGCTGCCTCCGCGGCGGCCTTCGCGTCGGCGGACGCCTTGGCGGCCAGCGCCTTCGCCTCGACGGCCGCTTTGGCGGCCTGGTCCGCCTTGGCCTGAGCCAGCGCGGCCTGCTGCTCGGCGAGCGACTTGGACGCCTGACCCGTCAGGACGGCCAGACCGGCCGAGGAATCGGTGTCCTTGTAGGGCGAGCCGAGCTCGATCGCGTCGTTGGCCGGCTTGACGACCTGCGCCGCGGAGTCACGCGCGGCGACGGCAGCCTGGGCAGTGGCGAAGGCGAATCCCGCGGTGCGGATCGCCGCAGCCTGGGCGAGAACGGCCTCGCTCCTGGCCACCGCAGCGTCTTGACGGGCCTTCACCGCCTTGGCTGCAGCCTCCTTCGCCAATACCTCGGCGTTCTTCACGTTCTGCGCGGCGGCCTCCGAGGCGTCGATGGCCTCGGCCGCTGCCGCGTGTGCCTTCTTCACCGCCGCGCCTGTCACCGCAGCAGCGGCTGCAGCACCGTCCGCAGCGGCCTGCGACCGGGCTGCGGCGCCCTCCGCCTTGGTGGCGGCGGCACGGGCGGCGACCGACGCGGTCGTCGCCTCGTCCGCGGCGGAACGCGCCGACGAGGCGTGCCCGGCCGCCGCGTTCGCGGCCGTACGAGCCTCGGTCGCGGCCTGCCGCGTCTCCGCGGCGGCACTTGTGCCCTCGGCCGCCGCTGCGGCGGCCTCCATCGCACGCGCCCGCGCCTCCGCCGCCTTCTTGTTCCGTTCCGCGGTCAGCGCCGCGTCACGCGCCTCCTTGGCACGCACCGAAGCCTGAACTGCGGCATCACTCTTGGTATCGGCGGTCGCGCCCGCGGTCTGGGCCGCCGAGAGAGCGTTGGCCGCAGCCGTACGCTCCTGCACGGCACGGGTCTCGGCGGCGTTGGCCTTCGCCCGCTCGCTGTCCGCGGTCTGCCGCGCGGCGGCTGCGATGTCGCGCTGCTTCTCCGCCGTTATCCGCTGAGCCTTGGCGTCGGCGGCAGCGGTCTTCGCGGTCGCCTCCGCCGATTCGGCCTTGGCCTGCGCAGCCTTCGCCTTGGCCGCGTTCTCCGCGGCCAGCTTGGCCTGCAGCGCCGCACCCTCCGCGGCCGCCTTGGCCTGCGCCTCGGCCTCCTCCGCGGCCTTGCGGCGGAACTCCGCCTTGGAGGCGTGCGCCTGAGTCTCGGCGAGCGCCATCAGCGTCTTGCTGTCGGCCGCCGAGGCGCGGGTGGCGTTCGACGCCGTCTCCGCCGCCTTGAACACCGCCTGGGCGGCGGCAGCGGAGGCCTTCGCGACCTGCACGGCCTGCTGCCCGTACATCAGTCCGCGGCCACGCGGCTGACCTGCGGCGTCCGCGATCGCGTACGCCGCCTGCTTCGCCGTCTCGGCCTTCGCCGCCTCGACCTGCGCGGCCAGCGCGGCCCGCCCGGCCACGAAAACCCGGCCCTGCGCGCGGGCCTGCGCGTTCTCGATGTCGGTCTTGGCCTTCGCGAACTCGGCGGCGGTCGGATAGAACATAGTGCTGCTGGGCGACTGCTTGAGCCAGTACGCCTGCCAGTCCGTGAGCCGGCTGGCGATGATCGACTGGCCGAGCGCCTCACCCATGGCCTGCGAGGCCAACGTCAGCTGCTGTGAGGCCTTCGCCTCGGCAGTCATGATCGCTTCACGCTGCGTCCGCTGCCCGGTCAGCTCGGCCTGCCACTCGGTCGACGCGGTGACGACCTCGTCGGTCAGGACCTTGTGCGGGTCCGGCGGGGTCTGGGTCGCACAGGACGAGAACCGCGACTTCAGCGCCTCGACGTCGATGCGGAACTCCATGGAGTCGGGCGCCGGGGCAGTAGTCGGGAATCCGCCGTGCTGAAGGAAGATCCGCGCGTCGTCGGCGTACATGGGGTGCATGAACGTCATGTCCTGCAACGCCATGCGGTCTTCGTAGTCCTCGTGCCGGTCCTCGGAGTACCGGGACGCGGCAATGGCCTTGACCGCGTTCACCGACTCCGGGCTCGCGACGGGAGTCTGGTCCTCGTGGTACAGGTCGTACTCGGACTTCCAGTACTGGCCATTGAGCCAGGTCAGCAGCCCGGTCGTGTTGAACGGGTTGTCCTTGGCCTCGACCCATTCGAAGCCGGTCACGGTGTAGCCCGGCGGCGTTGTCTGCGCCGGGATGGCGAGGGACTTCTCCCACACCGCGTCCCGGCCCCACAGCTCGTCGCCCTTGGCGTCCGCCCACGCCTTGTCCTTGGCGAAGGCGACGGCGAGCGGGGTCTTGCCGTCGTACCACAGCTCGCTGTTTGCGGCCTCGTGGAGTTCGGCCTCGGTGCCGTTCAGTCCCTTGCGGGATACGGCCTTGAGGTCCTGGCCACCCTTGCGGAGCATCAGATTGAGCAGGCACTGCTCGGCACGGGTCTTGGCCGCGCCGGCCAAGTCGAAGCCGGCGGGCTCATCTGCGGCTGCGGCAAGCTCCATCTGCTGTGGCAGCTGCGGGAGTTGGTTGCCGGTGATCGTCACCGCGAGGGCGGTGGTCAAAGCGGTGGTGGTGAGCAGCCGCGACACTCGGCCGAGGGCGCGGTGTCTTCGCGGTGGTGCGTTCGTACGCATGGCAGGTCAGTCCATCCGTTGCAGAAAGAAGAGGGAGAACTCAGAAGAGGGCGCTCAGAAGAGGGCGCTCAGAAGAGGGCGCTCAGAAGAGGGCGTTGAAGGCCGTCCAGCCACTGGTGCCGATCTGCACCCGGGCCTCGAACGGGGCGGCCGACTTGCCGGTGCCCTTGAACAGCCACAGCGCGCCCGCGGCGTCCACGGCGATCAGGTCGGCCTTGCCGTCGCCATTGCTGTCGCCCGCGGAGACGAGGGTCTTGTACGTGGCTGTGCCCCAGCCCGTGCCGACGGTGACGCGTGCGCCCAGCGCTGCGTCGGCCGTGGCGTTTCCGGTGCCCGGGTAGATGTAGAGCGTGCCGTTGGTGGCCCGGGCGATGAGATCCGCCTTGCCGTCGCCGGTGTAGTCCCCGCGTCCGGCAAGGGCGTCCATCCCGTTCCACCCCGCGGAGCCGATCCGGATGCGTGCGGCGAGCATGCCGTCCGCCTTGCCCTGGTACAGCCACAGGGCGCCCGCGGCGTCGCGGCCGATGATGTCGTCGTGGCCGGTGCCGCCCAGATTGCCCGGCGACATCAGGAGGTTGTACGTGTCCCAGCCACCGCCGACGACCTTGGTGTCGTTGCCGCGCTCGGCGGTGTAGTACAGCGTCTTGCCCATGCGGAAGTACAGGTCAGTGCCTGCACCGCTCTCCGAATGCCCGGCCTGCACAAGGGCAGTGGCATCGTCGAAGCCGCCTCCCAGGTCCACGGAGGCCTTCAGGCCGCCGGTGCCATTGGGCTCGTAGTCATAGAGATGGCCGTTGGCCTTGCGGCCGAAGAGCGAAAGCGTGGGCTCGGGTGCAGCGGCCGCGGCCGCCGTCCCGCTCGCCGCGTTCGTACCGGAAGCGGCGGGCTCGGAGGCCCATGGCGCATTCGGCAGAGCCGTTGCCGACCCGACGGCCAGCGCGGCGGCCGCAAGGGCCACGGCACACACCACCGCCCGGCGCATCGAGCGGCTGAGTTGTCCGAACATGAGTGTGGGGTGTCCTCACAGGTGTCACCTGCACGGACGCGCATGGGAGTGCTCCGCTGAAAACGGCCGCCCCCCGACGCCCGCGCGCCGGGTCACGCGACCACAGCTTGATCACCCTAGACATGAACTCCTCAACTTGGAAGGTTTTCAGGAGTATTCATGCAGGCGCACACACTCTTTCTCCACCGACCGTGCCGCCGTCGGGCCGCAGCGGTCCACCTTTCCCCGCCAGGCCGCCGGAGAAGCAGCCCTGGAGGCCGACACGACCGTGGGCCGCACCCCCCGACAAGGGGTACGGCCCACAGCCTTTGTGCGGCTCCCGGATGGGTCTTAGTTCTGGCCACCGGTGAAGTAGTTGTGCAGCCCGGGTACCGTCAGCGTCCCGCCGAACTGGCCCGCCTGCGTCACCTTCACGTTGGTGAAGAAGGCGAAGGGAACATTCAGCGGCGGAGGCGTCTGAGGGCTGAACGTGATCGGGATGAGGCCGAAGAGGTTGCCCTTCAGCTCCTCCGTGTACATCGTCACCGTGCCGTTGGTGATCGTCGACGTGGAGCCCTTGTCCGCCTCGACGTGCGCGGTCGTGCCGTTCGGGCCGACCACCAGCTGGTGGAGGTCCTTGATGTCGACGCCCGAAGCCGTGAACTTCAGCACCTTCTTGACCTTGCCACTGCCCGTCTTCACCTTGACGATGCCCTTGTAGTCCAGGCCCTTCAGGGTGAGCATCGAGCTCTCGAGGATCCACGGGTCGTCCGGGAGCAGCGGGAGGCCCGGCTCCAGGTCCGCGGCGGCCATCGCCTTCGGGTCGGCGGTCGGACACGGGAAGCGCGGCTTGGCGCCGTCCGGGATGTCCTCGTCCGTCTTGGGGTCGAGGCCCTTGACCGCGTCGTCCAGCTCCTCGGTCGTCGCTCCGGCCTTGTCCGCCGCGTCCTTGATGGCGTCCTTGGCCTTGTCCGCCGTCTCGTTCACCTTGTCGACGGGGTTGGTCGACGGCTTCTCGGACGGAGCGGTGGTCGGCTTCGTCGAAGGCGTCGGCTCAGCGGCGGGCTTGGTGGTCGCGGGCGCGCTCGGCGTCGCTGTTGCCGTGGGCTCCTTGTCGGGGCCGTCGAGCAGGTCCTTGATCGCGTCGCCGACACCCAGCGGGTCGAGCGGGTTCGTCGTCTTCGTCGCGCTGGGCGTCGGAGTCGGAGTCGGAACTGTCTTCGGGTCCGCAGACTTGGACGCGGACGGCGTCGCGCCGGGCGTCGGCTCATCGGCGGGCTTGTCGCTCGCCGACTCGCTGGCACTCGGGTCGGGCTTCTCCGACGGCGACTCGGACGGCTTCGCCGAGTCCGACGGCTTGGGCGACTCGGACGCCGCAGGCTCGTCCGAGCGGGTCACGCACGGGCCGGGGGCGAACGGAATGTCCTTGTCATCGGCGAGCGCCAGCTTGGGGGTGAGGCCCATGCCGAGGAAAACGGCGGTGGGCATCGCTGCCAGGGCTATCGCCTTGCCGGCCGGCATCTGGAGCTTGTTCAGCAGGGGCTTCTTGGGAGCCGCGTGGCGCGGCCCCCTTCTGGCCTGCGTCCCATCGCCTCCAGCCGCGGTCAGCGGTGTGACATCACCCGGCACTGTTCCTCCCGCCGTTGGCTTCGTTGTTTGTGTCGTACGCGGCCACGCCGTAGTCGTCCCACTGGTCCGCCACAGGTGCCTCAGCAGGTTCGGGCGCGAGCGTCGGTTCCTCCGCCGGAGCGGGCTGTGCGACGGACTTCCCCGGTGCCCAGGAGACAGCGAGCGCACCGCCCATGAGGGCGAGCAGGAAGCCGATGAGGAAGCCACCCAGGTTGGCGACCGGAATGGAGATCAGTGCCAGCAGAATCGCTGCGACACCCGCGAACACCCTGACGGCGGCCTGGAACCACATCGTGAAGCCGAGCGTGATCAGCAGTACGCCGATGATCAGCGATCCGGCCCCCGCGGTCGTCGCCATCGAGAGCGTCATGTGACCGAGCTTTAGGCTCGCGTACGGGAGGTAGGCGATGGGAATTCCGCCGAGCAGGGTGAACAGACCCGCCCAGAAGGGTCGCTGACCCCGCCAGTTACGGAAACCCCGTCGAAAGGCTCGGATGTAGTGCTCGTCCCGCCCCGGTGACACTGCAGACTCGGCGCTCATGGAAAACAGCTCCCTGGAACTGGCGTTGCTATGTGAAGAGTTGGGCGGGCGGGCGAAGCCGTGAAGGCTTTCCCCGCCCGCCCGGACGGGATGACCGTCAGTAGCACTCGATCCCGTCGCCGGAGCCCCTGAGCAGACGCATGCTCAGACCGCTCAGCTCGAAGGTGCCGGCGGTGGTCGCCCACGCCTTCTGCTTGACGCCGGTCAGCTCGGCCCGCTCGGCCTGCTGGGCGAATCCGTTCGGCAGGATGGACTTGTCCTTGACGGCCGGACCCTTGCCACCACTGCCCTCGTCGGTGTCCTTGGCCGCGACGCCGATGTCGATGTTGGTGAACTTGGCGTTCGCGTCCAGCTCGGACACGTCCAGGTAGAGGTTCTTGGCCTGGACTGCAGTGCCCTTGTCGCCCGCCTTCAGCCGCAGCGTGACCTTGCCGACAAATGGCACGTCGGTGACGACCGACTGACACATGTCGGTGATCGAGGCGTTCCTGAAGGTCGAGATCGCGACGGGTCGCGCCACCTTCTCGTCGCCCTTGAGGTCCTTGTACCCCATGTCGACGCCGCCGTATTGGGCGAACCCATGCCCGTCAAGGTATCCGGCGGTGACCTTGAACTCCTGGCCGGACACAGCGAACGACGCGGCGAGCGCGCCCTGTGCCAGACCGACGCCTATCGCGGCCGTTGCGGCCACGCTGGGCACCATGACAAGAGCGAACCGCTTCCATCTGGTTCCGCCCCGAGTCGCTGACTCCATGACTTTCCTCCTTCTCGGACGTACATCTCCGGTCCGGACCCTCAAGTCCGTCCTGGGATGGGAGAAGTGCTACGTCCTCGGGAAGGAGAGCGCCTGCACTTTCAGGCGCGAGCTGCGTCCGAAACACCGGCGATCACCCCCGAGCGACAACCACTGGTCGCGCCTGACGCACATCACGCACAACCTGCTGGACAGGCCCTGCCGTTCGGCAGGAACCCCCCTGTCCACGACCGGCGCCACTGCCGCCGGTCCACTCGGTGGGGACCCAAAGTTCCGCGGCGCGACTGGGGGCCGGGCTGGTGCGGAATCGGACCGAGCGTGGCCGATCGTGGTCCATTCCAGGCCGCGGCACAAGAGGCTTCGTTACCCACTAGTAACGGCCTGATAACCACGCAACGACCGGGTGATGTCGACCGGGCACGCAGGGTGCAGCCAAGGGGTGAGCCAGAAGGGGAGATTGTCGCTAATAAGCGGACAGAACAAGCGGGTTGATTTACTGCGAGTAACAGCCCGTACGTTTACCAAGTTTTGGTAAAGCACGAACGCGTTTTGTCACTGTGTCGCCAAAACGGCGACGGCGCCTCACCGGCGCCGCCGCCGCAAATCCGTCACACCAGGCGGAACGGTGCGTTCCACGCAGGTATTTCAAACATGGCTCAGAACAGGACTCGCGCCAGCGCCGAACGCGCCGCCGTCACCCGCGGGTCGTCCGGCCCGACGACCTCGAAGAGCTCAAGCAGCCGGATCCGTGCCGCGTCGCGGTCCTCGCCCGCCGTGCGGCGGACCGTCTCGACCAGTCGGCCGAACGCGTCCTCGACATGGCCGCCGACCAGGTCCAGGTCTGCCGCGGCGATCTGCGTGGTCACATCGGCCGGGTTCCCGGCCGCTTCCTGGCGGACCTTCTGCGGGTCCATGTCCTGAACGCGCCCCAGCAGTTCGGCCTGGGCGAGGCCCAGCTTGGCCTCGGTGTTGCCGGGGTCGTCGGACAGCACGTTCTTGTACGCCTGGACGGCGCCGCCGAAGTCGCCCGCGTCCAGTGCCTGGACGGCCGCCTCCAGCAGGGCGTCGTACGGCCCCTCCGGCACCGCTGCGGGGGCCGCGGCCTCGCCCGAAGCGTCCGCCGCGTCCTGGTCGACCGTGATGCCCGTCAGGCCGAAGCGCTCCTCGGCGACCTGGATCAGCTGGTCCAGCGTCTGGCGGATCTGCGCCTCCGGGGCCGCGCCCTGGAAGAGCGGCAGCGCCTGGCCGGCCACCACCGCGAAGACCGCGGGGATGCCCTGGATCCCGAACTGCTGCATCAGCATCTGGTTGGCGTCGACGTCGATCTTGGCGAGGACGAACCGGCCGCTGTACTCCTGCGCCAGCCGCTCCAGCAGCGGGCTGAGCTGCTTGCACGGCTCGCACCACTCGGCCCAGAAGTCGATGACGACCGGGACCTCGGCGGAGCGCTGGAGGACATCGCGCTCGAAGCCCGCCTCATCGACGTCAATCACCAGGCTGGAGGGGGCTACGGCACCGCCGCCGCCCTGGCGGGCGGCCTCGGCACGGGCCTGCTCCGCCTTCGCCTTGGCCTCACCGGCCGCCTTCAACGCGGCGAGGTCGACGACGCCGCTCATGGACATGTTCCTAGGCTGCATGAGTACATCCTCCCCCCTCCGCGCGCGCATGTGAAAAGCGTTCCTGAAGATCGGCGCGGGTCCCCACCCGCGCCTGTGGTTGTCGCTCGAGCCGGTCAAGGCTTTCGCTACGAGTCGTAGCGTAACTGCATCAGCTCTGCCGCGTGTGAGAAACCTCCGGTGAACTGCCTCACAGCAGATCGCCTACCCGCCGGTATGGTCGCCGTCATGTGCAGCCACACCCGCCCCAAAACCGTGCGTACGGGTCGTACGGGACGCCCCCGCAGTGCCGAGGCCGACGCCGCGATCCTCGACGCGACCCGTGCGGCGCTCGTCGAGCTGGGCTGGTCGAAGCTGACGATGGGCGATGTGGCCACCCGCGCGGGAGTCGCGAAAACCACGCTCTACCGCCGCTGGACCAACAAGAACGAGCTTGTCGTCGACGCCGTCGCCGTTCTCTTCGACGAGCTCGAACTCCCCGACCTCGGCAGCCTGATGGCCGATGTGGAGGGCGTGGTGCTGCAGTTCGCCGCGCTCCTTGCGCGGCCCGAGGCCAAGACCGCGCTGATGGCGGTGGTCGCGGAGTCGACACGCGACGACGCGCTGCGCAGCCGTATCCGCTCGGCGATCGTCGACCGGCAGAAGCGGCTGGTCCTGGAGGGCCGGGCGCGCGCGCAGGCCCGCGGTGAGCTGCCGTACGAGGAGAACGCGGAGGCGGCGGCCCGCAGCGCGGACCTGATCTTCGATGTGATCGCGGGAGCCGTCGTGCACCGGGCGCTGGTCAGCGCGGAGCCGGTGGACGAGGAGTGGGCGCGCAGCTTTGCGCTGCTGCTGGTGTCGGGGCTGGGCTCGCTCCAGGGCTGAAGCCCGGGCGAGGGCCGAAGCCCAGGAGGTGGGGGCGGGACGTCCCGCCCCCACCGTCTGCGTACGGTCAGAAGCCGGGGGGCTCGGTGTACGTCCCCCACTCGTCCCGCAGCGCATCGCAGATCTCGCCGAGCGTGGCTTCCGCGCGGACGGCGTCCAGCATCGGCCCGATCATGTTCGAGCCGTCCCGGGCCGCGGTCAGCATCGCCTCCAGCGCGGACCGTACGCGGGCCTCCTCGCGACCGGCCTTGCGGCCCGCCAGGACCCGTACCTGCTCGCGCTCGACCTCGTGGCTGACCCGCAGGATCTCCAGGTCTCCGGTGACCGAGCCGTGGTGGACATTGACGCCCACGACGCGCTTGTCGCCCTTCTCCAGGGACTGCTGGTAGCGGAAGGCAGATTCGGCGATCTCGCCGGTGAACCAGCCGTCCTCGATACCGCGCAGGATGCCGGAGGTGATGGGGCCGATGGGGTGCTGACCGTCGGCGTGCGCCCGGCGGCCGCGCTCCTTGATCTGGTCGAAGATCTTCTCGGCGTCCGCCTCGATGCGGTCGGTGAGCTGCTCGACGTACCAGGAACCGCCCAGCGGGTCGGCGACGTTGGCGACGCCGGTCTCCTCCATCAGCACCTGCTGCGTGCGCAGCGCGATCTCCGCTGCCTGCTCGCTGGGCAGCGCGAGCGTCTCGTCCAGGGCGTTGGTGTGCAGGGAGTTGGTGCCGCCGAGGACCGCGGAGAGCGCCTCGACCGCCGTGCGTACGACGTTGTTGTACGGCTGCTGGGCGGTGAGTGAGACGCCCGCGGTCTGGGTGTGGAAGCGCAGCCACTGCGCCTTGTCGGTCTTCGCGCCGTACACCTCCTTCGTCCAGCGCGCCCAGATCCGGCGTGCCGCGCGGAACTTGGCGATCTCCTCGAAGAAGTCGAGGTGCGCGTCGAAGAAGAAGGAGAGCCCGGGGGCGAAGGTGTCGACGTCCAGGCCGCGGCTCAGGCCCAGTTCGACGTAGCCGAAGCCGTCGGCGAGGGTGTACGCGAGCTCCTGAGCGGCCGTCGCGCCCGCCTCACGGATGTGGTAGCCGGAGACCGAGAGCGGCTTGTACGCGGGGATGCTCTGCGCGCAGTGCTCCATCAGGTCGCCGATGAGGCGCAGATGTGGCTCGGGCTGGAACAGCCACTCCTTCTGCGCGATGTACTCCTTGAAGATGTCGGTCTGGAGCGTGCCGTTGAGGACGGCCGGGTCGATGCCCTGGCGCTCGGCTGCGACGAGGTACATGCAGAAGACGGGGACGGCGGGTCCGGAGATCGTCATCGAGGTGGTGACATCGCCGAGGGGGATGTCCTTGAACAGGACCTCCATGTCGGCGGCGGAGTCGATGGCCACGCCGCAGTGGCCGACCTCGCCGAGCGAGCGCGGATCGTCGGAGTCGCGGCCCATGAGGGTCGGCATGTCGAAGGCGACGGAGAGCCCGCCGCCGCCGTTGGCGAGGATCATCTTGTAGCGCTCGTTCGTCTGCTCGGCATTGCCGAAGCCGGCGAACTGCCGGATGGTCCAGGTGCGGCCGCGGTAGCCGGTCGGGTACAGGCCGCGGGTGAAGGGGTACTCCCCCGGCCAGCCGATCCGCTCGAAGCCGTCGTAGGTGTCCCCGGGCCGTGGCCCGTAGACCGGCTCGACCGGGTCGCCGGAGAGCGTGGTGAAGTCGGCGTCCCGCTTGCGGGCCTTGTCATAACGGGCCTGCCAGCGTCGGCGGCCTTCCTCGATGGCGTCAGCGTCCATGCTCACCAATTTACTAGGACGTCCTAGTAAATGTCGATGGCAGACGACCGCGAGCCGTGCTCGCGGCCGTGGGAACGTCAGTGCCGCTTACGCCTGGGCGGTCGCCGCGTCGGCGTCCGCGATCAGCGGACGGATCTCGCGGGTGACCTTCGGCTCGACAAAGAAGGAGGCCACAGGGATGCAGCCGGCGGCCAGCACCCACAGGAGCTTGCCGAACGGCCACTTCGCCCTGGAGCCGAGATCGAAGGCGAAGACGACGTAGATGATGAACAGCACACCGTGGATCTGCGAGATCAGCATGGTGTCGCCGACATGGAACCCGTACTTCAGGATGATCGCCGCGGTGAAGACCAGCAGCCAGACGGCGGTGACGTACGCCATCACCCGGTAACGGGAGAGCACATTCGACTTCATGGCAACGAGCGTAACCGGACGCAACGGGCGATCTTCGCCCGGGTCCGGGGTCCGACCTCTCGCCTACTTCTCGTCTACTTCTCGTCTACTTCTCGTCGAAGTCGTGCGCCGAGACCCGCAGCGGGCGCAGCATCGCGAAGATTTCCCCGCACTCCTCGGCGTCGTACGCACCGAGCCCGAAGTCCATCTCCATCAGATCGCGGGTGGCCGCCTCGACGACTTCCCGGCCCTTCTCGGTGATGGAGGCGAGGGTGCCGCGGCCGTCGTTCGGGTTGGGCCGCTTGTCGACCAGGCCGGAGCGCACCAGCCGGTCCACGGTGTTCGTGACCGAGGTCGGGTGGACCATCAGACGCTCGCCGATCTTGGACATGGGCAGCTCACCGGCCTTGGAGAAGGTGAGCAGAACGAGTGCCTCGTAGCGCGCGAAGGTCAGTCCGTACGGCTTGACGACGGCGTCGACCTCTGCGAGCAGGATCTGGTGCGCGCGCATGATCGAGGTGATCGCGCCCATCGAGGGCACGGGGCCCCATCGCTGCTGCCACAGTTCGTCGGCTCGGGCGATGGGGTCGAAGGGAAGGCTGAGCGGCTTCGGCACGGCACCGACCCTACCGACTGGTCATATGGCGGTCAGCCCCGTCTCGCTCTTCGGTCTTCCTGGCCTCTGCGACGTGTACGAGACAGGTGCCGGTGCCGATCACGCCGGCGCCCACGACGACGGCGCTCACGAAGAAACGCGCCCTGACCGCGGAGTCGGCCGGAGCGAGGTTCGGGCGGACAGAGCGACGTCAGGCGGACAGGTGGCGCTCCACCGTCTCGACCTTCGAGGTGAGGCCGTCCGTGACGCCCTGTCTGATGTCGGCCTTCAGGACGACCGAGACGCGCGGGGCCCGGGCCTCGACCGCGGCGACGGCGCGTTTGACGACGTCCATCACCTCGTCCCATTCGCCCTCGATCGAGGTGAACATCGCGTCCGTACGGTTGGGCAGGCCCGACTCGCGGACGACCCTGACGGCGTCGGCGACGTACTCCCCGACGTCCTCGCCGACCCCCAGAGGCGTGACCGAGAAGGCGACGATCATGCGTTCACCTTGCCCTCGCGGCGGGCGCGGGAGGCGATGACCTCGTCCTCGGCCGCGCGCTTGAGCTTGCGCTCGGCGACGAAGCCGCCGAAGGGCAGGACGGAGAGCACGAAGTAGATGGCCGCGGTCTTCGCGTTCCACTTGGTGCGGTTCCAGGCGTCCAGCCAGAACAGGACGTACAGGATGAAGAGCACGCCGTGGACCGCGCCCATGACCGGGACCGCGTTGAACTCCGTGGTGCGCTTGAGCACCGAGCAGACCAGCAGCAGGAGGAAGGAGACGGCCTCCGGAGCGGAGACCAGGCGGAGGCGGTGGAGGGATGAGGCGGTCTTGATGTCCACGGGGGCACCTTCGGTGGGAGGGGGACTTTGACGGGCATGGCTCTTGTGAACGCATGCACAAACTTCGGTCCATTGTGGCAGCCGCGTTTGGGTCCCGGGGTCCGGGGTGTCCCCGGAAAAGGCACAGCATCAGGGTGCAGATCCTCCTCAAGGACCCTGTTCGCGCCGGGTACCGCCCGATAACGTCACTCCGTGGCAACGTTCCGACTCCAAGGCAGCAAGGTGCTCGCCGTCGACATGACAGGCGACGCCGTCAAAGCGAAGAACGGCTCGATGGTCGCCTACGACGGCCAGATGGCGTTCAAAAAGATGTCCGGCGGCGGTGAGGGCATCCGCGGGATGGTCACCCGCCGCCTCACCGGCGAGCAGATGGTGATGATGGAAGTGAAGGGGCAGGGCACCTGCTTCTTCGCCGACCGTGCGTCCGAGATCAACCTGGTGAACCTGCACGGCGACAAGCTCTATGTCGAAGCGAGCAATCTGCTCTGCACCGACGCCGGGCTGCGCACCGGGACCACCTTCACCGGGCTGCGCGGCGGGGCGACGGGCAACGGCCTGTTCACCACGACCGTCGAGGGCACCGGCCAGGCGGCGATCATGTCGGACGGCCCTGCCGTGGTGCTGCGGGTGACGCCCCAGTACCCGCTCTCCGTCGACCCCGGCGCGTACATCGCGCACCAGGGCAATCTGCGCCAGGACTTCCAGTCAGGCGTGACCTTCCGGACCTTCCTCGGCGAGGGCGGCGGCGAGGCGTTCCAGATCCGCTTCGAGGGCGACGGTCTGGTGTACGTACAGCCGAGCGAGCGGAACACCATCGGAGGCGACGTCTGATGCCGTTCCGTGAAGTCAACTCGAAGATGGTCGAGGCGACGGTGGTTCCCGGCCAGAAGATGTTCAGTCAGCGCGGCGCGATGCTCGCGTACCGCGGCGAGGTCTCCTTCACGCCGAACATCCAGGGCGGCCAGGGCGGCCTGGCGTCGATGATCGGGCGGCGGGTGGCCAATGAGGCGACGCCGCTGATGACCGTCGAGGGCAACGGCACCGTGATGTTCGGCCACGGCGGCCATCACATCCAGGTGATCCAGCTGACCGGCGACACCCTGTACGTCGAGGCGGACCGGCTGCTCGCCTTCGACGGGACACTGCAGCAGGGCACGATGTTCATGGGCTCGCAGGGCGGGGTCATGGGTATGGTGCGCGGCCAGGTCACCGGCCAGGGGCTCTTCACGACGACGCTCAAGGGCCATGGCGCGGTGGCGGTCATGGCGCACGGCGGCGTGATCGAGTTGCCGATCACTCCGGGGCGGGCGGTCCATGTGGACCCGCAGGCGTACGTCGCGCACCACGGCGACGTACGCAACAAGCTCTCCACGGCGCTGGGCTGGCGCGACATGGTGGGGCGCGGCTCGGGCGAGGCGTTCCAGCTGGAGCTGAGCGGCAGTGGCGCGGTGTATGTACAGGCCTCGGAGGAGAAGCTGTGACCGGTCCCGTGGTCTTCGACCCGATGACGCTGCCGAGCGACGACAACGTCAACGCGTACACCTTCTGTGTGGAACTCAAGGGCAGTCAGTGGTTCCTGCAGAAGGGGAAGATGATCGCCTATTACGGGCGCATCGACTTCAACGGCATCGGCCACGGCCGGCTGGACCGGCTGCTGCGGACCTCGTTCCACTCGCCGCTGCACGCCAGTGACTGGGTGGTGGCGGAGGGCAGCGGGAAGATGCTGCTCGCCGACCGTGCCTTCGACGTCAACTCGTTCGACCTGGACAACGGGAACCTGACGATCCGGTCCGGGAATCTGCTGGCGTACCAGCCGACGCTGGCGCTGAAGCAGTCGATCGTGCCGGGCTTTCTCACACTGATCGGTACGGGGAAGTTCGTGGCCGCGTCGAACGGTCCCGTGGTGTTCATGGAACCCCCGATCCGGGTGGATCCGCAGGCGCTCGTGGGCTGGGCGGACTGCCCCTCCCCCTGCCACCACTACGACCACGGCTACATGACCGGACTGATGGGCGGTCTGCGGGCGATGACCGGGATCGGCGGGGCGTCCGGTGAGGAGCACCAGTTCGAGTTCGTGGGCGCGGGGACGGTGCTGCTGCAGTCGACCGAGGTACTGATGGCCGAGACGGCGACCGGAGCGGTGCCCGCGCAGGCGGGGGTTCCCGGGGGTCACGCCGGTGCCGGAGGCCCAGGTCAACACGGGTCCACCCCTCGTCTCCCCGGTCAGCTGGGGGACCTCCAGCGTCGCTTCGGCCTGTGAGCGGTAGTCTGCGGAGTGTGACGTCGAACGTCTGCACCCTTGTGCGCGCGGTGCCTTGTGCGCGCCGGGTGCCGGGCGTCACATTCCCCGACTTCGTCCGCCTTTCAACTTCTTAGGTAGAATGCATATATGGAGACCGAGACGGCCACCCGCTGGCTGACCGATGACGAGCAGTGCGCCTGGCGCACTCACCTGGACGTCAGCAGGCTGCTGATGCACCAGCTCGAGAAGGACCTCCAGCCGTTCGGCCTGACCAACAACGACTACGAGATCCTGGTCAACCTCTCGGAGTCGGCGGACCGGCGCATGCGGATGAGCGACCTCGCCACGGCCACGCTGCAGTCCAAGAGCCGCCTCTCGCATCAGATCACCCGGATGGAGAACGCGGGCCTTGTCCGCCGGGAGAACTGCGAGTCGGACCGGCGCGGGCTGTACGCGGTGCTGACAGAGCAGGGCATGGAGACGATGCAGAAGGTCGCGCCGCAGCATGTCGCGTCCGTACGCAAGCACTTCATCGACCTGCTGACACCGGAGGCGCTCGCGGACCTGCGGGAGTCCCTGTCCCCGGTGGCGGAGCACCTGCGGGGACGCCGGGGCAAGCCGTAACGCTCTGACGCCGGGTCACGCGGCGGGCGGGACCCGGCTCGATTGCGGGGCCCGACGGGCCTGGCGGCGGAGGCCGCGAGGGCGCCGGCCGTCGGCCCCGCGCCGCAGACTCCGGCGGCACGAAGGTGCCGCAAACCCGAGCGGGCCGCTCGTACGCGGCCTCGCGGCACGAAGCTGCCGCCTGAAACGGACGGTGCGTACCCCCTCGCGGCGCGACGCCGCCGCAAACCCCGGAGCGGCGCGAAGCCGCCGCAAACCCGAGCGGGCCGCTCGTACCCCCTGTCGGCGCGAAGCTGCCGCCGACAGGGGGGAGGGCGCGAAGCTGCCCTCCTGGACGGGGGGCCGGGGGGTTCCCCCGGTTTCGGGAAGGGGCGGGGTGGGGGCCAACCCCCGCTACGACTCCGTCAGGCTCGCCACCAGTTCGTCCGCCGCCCGGTACGGGTCCAGCTCGCCCGCCACGATCCGCTGCGCCAGTGCCCCAAGCCTGCGGTCGCCGTGCAGGTCTCCGATCCGTTCGCGCAGGGCCGTCACCGCGATCGTCTCCACCTCGCCCGCCGCGCGCAGCGCGCGGCGTTCCGTGAGGACGCCGTGTTCCTCCATCCACGCGCGATGCTTCTCCAGCGCCTCGACCACCTCGTCGATGCCCTCGCCCCGCGCCGCCACCGTCTTCACGATCGGCGGCCGCCAGTCGCCGGGGCCCCTCGCCTCGCCCAGGCCCAGCATGTGGTTCAGCTCGCGGGCAGTCGCGTCCGCGCCGTCCCGGTCCGCCTTGTTGACGACGTACACGTCGCCGATCTCGAGGATGCCCGCCTTGGCGGCCTGGATTCCGTCGCCCATGCCGGGGGCGAGCAGGACGACCGAGGTGTCCGCCTGGGAGGCGATCTCGACCTCGGACTGACCCACGCCGACCGTCTCGACGAGGATCACGTCGCAGCCCGCGGCGTCCAGGACGCGGATCGCCTGCGGGGCGGCCCAGGCGAGGCCGCCCAGATGCCCGCGCGTCGCCATCGAGCGGATGTAGACGCCGGGGTCGGACGCGTGCTCCGACATCCGGACCCGGTCGCCGAGCAGCGCCCCGCCGGAGAAGGGCGAGGACGGGTCGACGGCCAGGACGCCGACCCGCTTGCCCATCCGCCGGTACGCGCTCACCAGCGCCGACGTGGAGGTGGATTTGCCGACGCCGGGCGAGCCTGTCAGGCCCACCACGTATGCACCTCCGGCCAGCGGAGCCAGCGCCGCCATCACCTCGCGCAACTGCGGGGACGCCCCCTCGACGAGTGAGATCAGCCGGGCCACGGCCCGCGGCCGGCCCTCCCTCGCCTGGGCAACCAGTTGGGGGACGTCCACCATGTGAGCGCTCCTTGCTTACTTGGCTTACTTGCCGTTGCCCGGGACGCGGACGATCAGCGCGTCTCCCTGTCCGCCGCCACCGCACAGCGCGGCCGCACCCACGCCGCCGCCCCGGCGCTTCAGCTCCAGCGCCAGGTGGAGGACCACCCGCGCGCCGGACATGCCGATGGGGTGGCCGAGTGCGATCGCACCGCCGTTGACATTCACCTTTTCCGGGGATACCCCCAGATCCTTCATTGACTGCACGGCGACCGCGGCGAATGCCTCGTTGATCTCGATGAGGTCGAGGTCGTCGACGCCGATGCCCTCCTTGCGCAGCGCGTGCTGGATGGCGTTGGACGGCTGCGACTGGAGGGAGTTGTCGGGCCCGGCGACGTTGCCGTGCGCGCCGATCTCCGCGATCCACTCCAGGCCCAGTTCCTGGGCCTTGGCCTTGCTCATCACGACGACCGCCGCGGCGCCGTCGGAGATCTGCGAGGACGTACCGGCGGTGATGGTGCCGTCCTTGGCGAAGGCGGGGCGCAGCTTGCCCAGCGACTCGGCCGTGGTGTCGGCGCGAATGCCCTCGTCCTTGCTGAAGACGACCGGCTCACCCTTGCGCTGCGGGATCTCGACGGGCGTGATCTCGGCCTCGAAGATGCCGTTCTTCTGCGCGGCCGCGGCCCTCTGGTGGGAGAGCGCTGCGATCTCGTCCTGCTCGGGGCGGGCGATGCCGAGCCGGGTGTTGTGCTTCTCCGTGGACTCGCCCATGGCGACGTTCTCGAAGGCGTCGGTGAGTCCGTCGTACGCCATCGAGTCGAGCATCTCGATCGCGCCGTACTTGAAGCCCTCACGCGACTTCGGCAGCAGGTGCGGCGCGTTGGTCATGGACTCCTGGCCGCCTGCGACGACGATGTCGAACTCGCCGGCGCGGATCAGCTGGTCGGCCAGCGCGATGGCATCGAGGCCGGACAGACAGACCTTGTTGACGGTGAGTGCGGGCACGTTCATCGGGATGCCCGCCTTGACGGCGGCCTGGCGCGCCGGGATCTGCCCTGCCCCGGCCTGCAGCACCTGGCCCATGATCACGTACTGCACCTGATCACCGCCGATGCCCGCCCGGTCCAGCGCCGCCTTGATGGCGAAGCCACCGAGATCGGCGCCGGAGAAGGACTTGAGCGAGCCGAGCAGGCGTCCCATGGGCGTACGGGCGCCCGCGACGATCACTGAGGTGGTACCGGTCGTTCCTGACATGAGGCACGATCCCCTTCCAGCGCGGAGCTGAGGAGTGAACGAGGGTTTACTTCAATGTACTGAGCGGTACGGCCCCAGGTCACCGGGCGACGAGTGTGATCGCGCGCACGTTGCGTAACCACCGTCCGGGGCGCTGCACTGGGGGAATGCTGACGCGAATCGACCACATCGGGATCGCCTGTTTCGACCTCGACAAGACTGTCGAGTTCTACCGGGCCACGTACGGCTTCGAGGTGTTCCACACCGAGGTCAACGAAGAGCAGGGCGTAAGGGAAGCCATGCTCAAGATCAATGAGACGTCCGACGGCGGCGCCTCCTACCTCCAGCTGCTCGAGCCCACCCGCGAGGACTCCGCGGTCGGAAAGTGGCTGGCCAAGAACGGTGAGGGGGTCCACCACATCGCCTTCGGCACCGCCGACGTCGACGGTGACGCGCAGTCGATCCGCGACAAGGGCGTGCGGGTTCTCTACGACGAGCCGCGTATCGGCTCCATGGGCTCCCGTATCACTTTTCTCCACCCCAAGGACTGCCACGGCGTTCTCACCGAACTCGTCACCTCTGCAACGGAGCACTGACCTGAGGATTCCCGGCCCGGTAGAGTGGGCGATTCCGGGCCGGGGCCGGGTCGGGGCCGCGCCGCGTTCCCTCCGTTGATCTGTCACCATTCCCCGGGGGGCCGTTCGCCGGCGAACGGTGCTCGTACGGAGACAGTTGCGACCAGGGGACGGATGGGACCGCGCAGTGCGGGGCTACGAACGCCAGGAGAGCCACCGAGCTGACGACGACCACCTCTCGCGGTTCGAAGCCGAGATGGACCGGCTGAAGACCGAGCGGGAGAAGGCCGTCCAGCACGCCGAGGACCTCGGCTACCAGGTCGAGGTATTGCGCGCCAAGCTCCATGAGGCGCGGCGCAGTCTCGCCTCCCGTCCTGCCTACGACAACGCCGACATCGGCTACCAGGCAGAACAGCTGCTCCGTAACGCCCAGATCCAGGCCGATCAGCTGCGCACCGACGCCGAGCGCGAGCTGCGCGAGGCCCGCGCACAGACCCAGCGCATCCTCCAGGAGCATGCCGAGCACCAGGCCCGTCTCCAGGCCGAGCTGCACTCCGAGGCGAACCAGCGCCGCCAGCGCCTGGACCAGGAACTGGCCGAGCGCCGCCAGACCGTCGAGGCGCACGTCAACGAGAACGTGGCCTGGGCCGAGCAGCTGCGGGCCCGTACCGAGGCACAGGCCCGCCGGCTGCTCGACGAGTCCCGCGCCGAGGCCGAGAAGGCGCTGGCCGCGGCCCGCGCCGAAGCCACCCGGGTCGCGGAAGAGGCCCGCCGGCGGCTCGGCTCCGAGGCGGAGGCGGCCAGGTCCGAAGCGGAAGCGATCCTTCTGCGCGCCCGCAAGGACGCCGAACGGCTCCTGAACGCCGCGTCGAACCAGGCGCACGAAGCCACCAGCCACGCCGAGCAGCTGCGCTCGTCCACCACCGCCGAGTCCGACCAGGCCCGCCAGCAGGCCTCCGAGCTGAGCCGCGCCGCCGAGCAGCGGATCCAGGAGGCGGAGGAGAAGCTGCGCGAGGCCCGCGCGGAGTCCGAGAAGGTCCTGACCGAGGCCAAGGAGTCGGCGGCCAAGCAGCTGGCGTCCGCCGAGTCCGTCAACGAGCAGCGCACCCGTACCGCCAAGGCGGAGATCGCGCGACTGGTCGGCGAGGCCACCACCGAGGCCGAGGCGGTCAAGGCGGAGGCCGAGCAGGCGCTCGCCGACGCCCGCGCGGATGCCGAGAAGCTGGTCGCCGCTGCGGAGGAGAAGGCCAAGACGGTCGCCGCCGAGGACTCGGCCGCCCAGCTCGCCAAGGCGGCCCGTACCGCCGAGGAGGTCCTGACCAGGGCCTCCGAGGACGCGAAGGCCACCACGCGCGCGGCGAGCGAGGAGGCCGAGCGGATCAAGCGCGAGGCCGAGGCCGAGGCGGACAGGCTGCGCGGTGAGGCCGCCGAGCAGGCCGACCAGCTCAAGGGCGCGGCCAAGGACGACACCAAGGAGTACCGCGCCAAGACGGTCGAACTGCAGGAGGAGGCACGCAGGCTGCGCGGCGAGGCCGAGCAGCTGCGGGCCGAGGCGGTCGCCGAGGGCGAGCGGATCCGCGGCGAGGCCCGCCGCGAGGCCGTCCAGCAGATCGAGGAGGCGGCCAGCACCGCCGAGGAGCTGCTGACCAAGGCGCGCGCCGACGCCGACGAGATGCGTTCGGCTGCAACGACCGACAGCCAGCGGGTCCGCACCGAAGCGATCGAGCGTGCCACCTCCCTGCGCAAGCAGGCCGAGGAGACGCTGGAGCGCACCCGCGCCGAGGCCGAACGGCTGCGCACCGAGGCCGAGGAGCAGGCTGAGGCCGTCAAGTCCGCGGCCGAGGAGGCCGGGGCCGAGCTGCGCGAGGAGGCCGAGCGCGGCATCGCAGCCCGCCAGGCCGAGGCCGCCGACGAGCTGACCCGGCTGCACACCGAGGCCGAGTCCCGTCTCGCATCGGCCGAGCAGAACCTGGCCGAGTCCCGTGGCGAGGGCGAGCGGATCCGCCGCGAGGCCGCCGAGGAGACCGAGCGGCTGCGTACGGAGGCGGCCGAGCGGATCCGTACGCTCCAGGCGCAGGCCGAGCAGGAGGCCGAACGGCTGCGCACGGAGGCCGCGTCGGACGCTTCGGCCACCCGTGCCGAGGCGGAGAACATCGCCGTACGGCTGCGCAGCGATGCCGCCAACGAGGCCGAGCGGCTCAAGAACGAGGCGCAGGAGAGCACCGACCGGCTCCGCGCGGAGGCCGCGGCCGCCGCCGACCGGATCGGAGTCGAGGCCGCCGAGGCGCTGGCCGCCGCCCAGGAGGAGGCGAACCGCCGCCGCCGCGAGGCCGAGGAGATCCTGGACTCCGCGCGTACGGAAGCGAATCAGGAGCGCGAGCTCGCCCGCGAGCAGAGCGAGGAGCTGCTCGCCTCCGCCCGCAACCGGGTCGAGGAGGCGCAGACCGAGGCGCACCGCCTTGTCGAGGAGGCCGACCGCCGCGCCACCGAGATGGTCGCCGCGGCCGAGCAGACCGCCCAGCAGGTACGCGACTCCGTCAACGGCCTCCATGAGCAGGCCGAGCAGGAGATCGCCGGGCTGCGGTCCGCCGCCGAGCACGCGGCCGACCGCACCAGGACCGAGGCGCAGGAGGAGGCGGACCGGGTCCGCGCCGACGCGTACGCCGAGCGGGAGCGGGCTACCGAGGACGCCAACCGGCTGCGGGTGCGGGCCCAGGAGGAGACCGAGGCCGCCAACGCGCTCGCCGAGCGGACGATGTCCGACGCGATCACCGAGTCGGAACGGCTGCGCGCCGACACCGCCGAGTACGCGCAACGGATGCGTACCGAAGCGTCGGACGCCCTCGCATCGGCCGAGCATGACGCCTCGCGCGCCCGCGCCGAGGCCCGCGAGGACGCCAACCGCATGCGCTCCGACGCCGCGGCCCAGGCCGATCTGCTCATCGGGGAGGCGACGAGCGAGAGCGAGCGGCTGCGTAGGGAGGCTGCCGAGGCGCTGGCAGGCGCCGAGGCGGCGTCGGTCCGGCTGCGCAGCGAGGCCGAGCAGATCAAGGCGGAGGCCGAGGCCGAGGCCGAGCGGCTGCACGCCGGAATCCGGGCCGAGGGCGAGCAGATCCTGGACGAGGCCCGCGAGGCGGCCGACAAGCGCCGCTCCGACGCCGCAGCCCAGGCCGACCAGCTGATCGGCGAGGCGACCGGCGAGGCGGAGCGGCTGCGCGCCGAGGCCGCCGACACGGTGGGCTCCGCCCAGCAGGCCGCCGAGCGCATCAAGTCCGAGGCCCAGAAGGTCAAGGCGGAGGCCGAGGCGGCGGCGGAGCGGATGCGTGCGGAGGCCCGCGAGGAGGCCGACCGTACGCTCGACGAGGCACGCGTGGCCGCGGCCAAGCGCCGCGCGGACGCCGCCGAGCAGGCCGACCAGCTCATCAACAAGGCCCAGGAGGAGGCGCTGCGCGCGGCCACCGAGGCCGAGGAGCAGGCCGACACGATGGTGGGCGCGGCCCGCAAGGAGGCCGAGCGGCTGATCGCCGAGTCGACGGTCGAGGGCAACACCCTGGTGGAGCAGGCCCGTACGGACGCGGACGAGCTGCTCGTCGGCGCGCGCCGGGACGCCACCGCCATAAGGGAGCGCGGCGAGGAGCTGCGGGCCCGGGTCGATGCCGAGATCGAGGAGCTGCACGAGCGTGCCCGCCGGGAGACCTCCGAGCAGGTGAGGACGGCCGGCGAGCGCGTCGACCAGCTGGTGAGGGCGGCGACCGAGCAGCAGGCCGAGGCGGAGGCGAAGGCCAAGGAGCTGATGGCCGACGCCAATTCGGAGGCGAGCAAGGTCCGGATCGCCGCGGTCAAGAAGGCGGAGGGCCTGCTCAAGGAGGCCGGGCAGAAGAAGGCCGAGCTGATCCGCGAGGCGGAGCGGCTGCGGACCGAGGCCGAGGCCGAGGCGGACCGACTGGTCGGCGAGGGCAAGCGCGAGCTCGATGTCCTGGTCCGCAGGCGCGAGGACATTCAGGCGGAGATTTCGCGTGTCCAGGACGTGCTTGAAGCGTTGGAGTCTTTCGAGGCGCCGTCCGGGGGTAGCAAGGAGGGCGGCGGCGTGAAAGCAGGTGCGACAGCAGGGGTTACACGTTCGAGTGGCAAGTCATCCGAGAGCTAGCCACTCAAAAGGCTGGACATTCTCCAGATCAAACGGGCATCCGCTCGATGACACGCCGCTTTGACCCCTAGGATTCCCCCTAACACCTCACCGGTCTCATTCGACAGGAACCCCATGAGCGACACTTCCTCCCCCTTCGGCTTCGAGCTCGTGCGGCGTGGTTACGACCGCGGTCAGGTGGATGACCGCATTACCAAGCTCGTCGCCGACCGTGACAGTGCTCTCGCCCGAATCACCTCTCTGGAAAAGCGCATCGAGGAGCTCCACCTCGAGACGCAGAACGCCCAGGCCCAGGTCAACGACGCGGAGCCGTCGTACGCCGGTCTCGGTGCCCGCGTCGAGAAGATCCTCCGCCTCGCCGAGGAGGAGGCGAAGGACCTGCGCGAGGAGGCCCGTCGCGCGGCCGAGCAGCACCGTGAGCTCGCCGAGTCCGCCGCCCAGCAGGTGCGCAACGACGCCGAGTCGTTCGCCGCCGAGCGCAAGTCCAAGGCCGAGGACGAGGGCGTCCGCATCGTCGAGAAGGCGAAGAGCGACGCCTCTACACTGCGTGGCGAGGCGCAGAAGGACGCGCAGTCCAAGCGCGAAGAGGCTGACGCACTGTTCGAGGAGACCCGCGCCAAGGCCGCCCAGGCCGCCGCGGACTTCGAGACGAACCTTGCCAAGCGCCGCGAGCAGTCCGAGCGCGACCTGGCTTCGCGTCAGGCGAAGGCCGAGAAGCGCCTGGCGGAGATCGAGCACCGCGCCGAGCAGCTGCGCCTGGAGGCCGAGAAGCTGCGTACGGACGCGGAGCGCCGGGCCCGTCAGACGGTGGAGACCGCGCAGCGCCAGGCCGAGGACATCGTGGCCGACGCGAACGCCAAGGCCGACCGGATCCGCAGCGAATCGGAGCGCGAGCTGGCGGCGCTCACCAACCGCCGCGACTCGATCAACGCGCAGCTGACCAACGTCCGCGAGATGCTGGCCACGCTGACCGGTGCGGCCGTGGCCGCGGCCGGCACCCCCGCCGACGACGAGCCGATCTCCCGCGGCGTCCCGGCACAGCAGTCCCGCTAGTCCCGCTGGTCCCGCCGGGTTTCCGAGCCGCAAGGCTCGTCCTCTGCGGTACGTCTCCGAGTGCCCGGTGCCCTTGCGGCGCCGGGCACTCGCGCGTACAAGAACTCCGGTGGCGCAGGCCACTGGGCGCGCTTAGCGTGGCCGCATGATTGAGCTCGAGGGCCTCACCAAACGCTTCGGCAGTCTGACCGCGGTCGACCAGCTCTCCTTCACGGTCCGGCCGGGTGTGGTGACCGGCTTCCTCGGCCCCAACGGCGCGGGCAAGTCGACGACGATGCGGATGATGCTCGATCTCGACAACCCGACCAGCGGAACGGTCAGGATCGACGGCAAGCACTACCGCGACCTCCAGGAGCCGCTGAAGTACATCGGTGCGCTGCTCGACGCCAAGGCGATGCACGGCGGGCGCAGCGCGTACAACAACCTGCTCTGTCTTGCCCAGTCGAACCGCATCCCCGCCTCCCGTGTCGCCGAGGTCCTGGACACGGTCGGGCTGACGTCGGTGGCGAAGAAGAAGTCCAAGGGCTTCTCGCTCGGTATGGGCCAGCGGCTGGGAATCGCCTCCGCGCTGCTCGGCGATCCGGAGATCTTGATGTTCGACGAGCCGGTCAATGGCCTGGATCCCGAAGGAATTCACTGGATCCGCAATCTCATGAAGACTCTGGCATCAGAAGGACGCACGATCTTCGTCTCCTCCCATCTGATGAGCGAAATGGCGCTGACCGCCGACCACTTGATCGTGATCGGGCAGGGGCGACTTCTGGCCGACACGTCGATGGCGGATTTCATTCACCAGAACTCCAGGAGCTATGTACGGCTTCGCTCCCCCCAGCAGGAGCGGCTGCGCGATGTGCTCCACGAGTCGGGATTCGTCGCCGTCGAGTCGGGCAACGGGATGCTGGAGGTCGACGGCGCCACGGCCGAGCAGCTCGGTGAGCTGGCCGCCCAGCACCAGCTGGTGCTCCATGAACTGAGCGCGCAACGCGCCTCGTTGGAGGAGGCGTTCATGCAGATGACAGCAGGGTCGGTGGAGTACCACGCGCACTCCACGCACGAGGGGGCACCGCCACCGGTGCAGCCCCCGGCTCCCCAGTGGGGCCAGAGCTACCAGAGCAGCAAGGGAGCCTGACCCATGGCCTCGGTACCCGCGGTCCTGCAGTCCGAGTGGACCAAGATCCGTACGGTCTCCTCGACCACCTGGACCCTGGTGAGCGCGCTCGTCGTCACCGTCGCGATGGGGGCGGCGCTCAGCGCGCTGCTGAAGTCCACCTTCGACGACCTGGGCCGCCAGGAGCAGCTCACCTTCGACCCGACGTTCATCAGCTTCTCCGGGATGGTCCTCGGACAGCTGGCGATGGTGGTCTTCGGGGTGCTCGTGGTCGGCACGGAGTACAGCTCCGGGATGATCCGCACCTCGCTGGCCGCCGTGCCGCAGCGCGCCACCTTCCTCTTCAGCAAGATCGCGGTGGCGACCGCGCTGGCGCTGGTGGTCGGTCTGGCGACGAGCTTCCTCTCCTTCTTCCTGGGGCAGGCGCTGCTGGGCGATCACCGCACGACGATCGGCGCGGACAATGTCCTGCGGGCGGTCGTCGGCGGCGGGCTGTACATGGGGCTGATCGCCCTGTTCTCGATGGGTGTGGCGACGATGCTGCGCAGCTCCATGCTGTCGCTGGGCATCCTGATGCCGTTCTTCTTCCTGGTCTCGCAGATCCTCGCGTCCGTACCGAAGGCGAAGACGGTCGCCCGTTACTTCCCCGACCAGGCCGGGTCCAAGATCATGCAGGTGGTTCCGGACGCGATGGGCAGCGACAAGGCACCGTACGGGCCGTGGGGCGGGCTGGGGATCATGGTCCTGTGGGTGATCGCGGCGCTGATCGGCGGCTATCTGGTGCTCAAGAAGAGGGATGCGTAGCGATCACCGCGCGGGTCAAGGGACGTCTGCCGTGAAGGACCGAAGCCTCGAAGCGCTGGGCCCCGACCCTGTGCCGCTCAAGGAGCCCCTGAGCTATCCGGGCCGGCCCGTCACCGAGCCCTCGCTGCTCAGCGGCGGCGAGCTCCTGCGGCTGTACGTACGCCCGGTTCGGCTCGGCGACTGGTACGTCGATGAGAGCGAGGAGCAGGCGCGGCAGCGGAGCGTGGACGAGGTGCTCTCCGGCCTCGGCCAGGTGGTCACGGGACGCCGTCACCCCGTCATCGCGGTCGGCTCGAACGCCTCGCCGGGACAGGTCGGCCACAAGCTCACCCGGCTCGGCATCCCCGCGACCGTGCCGATGGTGCCGGTGCGGGTGCGCGGCATCCGTGCCGGCTGCTCGGGCCACATCAGTGCGGCCGGCTATGTGGCGTGCACGCCGTACGCAGACCGGGACGCGGAGACGGTCCTCGTCGTCACATGGCTGGATTCCACCCAGCTCGCAGCTTTCGACGACACCGAATTCCCCAACTACCGGCGGGCGTTGCTGCCGGGTGACGCCTTCGCGATGACGATGCCGTCCGGGGAGCGGCTGGACGGCGCGTACATCTACTTCAGTGCGCACGGCGTCCTCGCGGACCCGGACGGCACGCCCCGCCCCGGCGGCGGCGACCAGTCCGCACTGCTCGCGGCGCTGCTTGCGGCCTCGCCCCGGCTGCGTGAGCTGCTGGGACCCGGTCCGGCGGCCTGGGTGACGAAGGCGGGCGCGGACCGGGCGCTGCGTGAGGAGGGCACGCGAATCTTCGCCGAAGAGGGCTGGGTGCTGCCGCGGACGGACTTTCTGCCGTACGCCGACGACTCGCTTCCGCCGAGACCGTAGCGTTACGGCTTGGCCGGAACCGTCAAAGCCCGGATATCCTCCTAACTCTTACGGGGGCGTACGGCCAAGCGGCCTCTGCCCCGACGACCCGAAAGTCGATGGGGCTGGAGAATGATCGAGGCAGTCGGCCTGACCAAGCGCTACGGCGCCAAGACGGCCGTGTACAACCTTTCCTTCCAGGTGCGGCCCGGCGCCGTCACCGGGTTCCTCGGCCCCAACGGCGCGGGCAAGTCGACGACCATGCGCATGATCCTCGGGCTCGACCAGCCGACCGCCGGCCAGGTGACGATCGGTGGCCGCCCCTACCGGCAGCTGCCGAACGCTCCCCGCCAGGTCGGTGCCCTCCTCGACGCCAAGGCGGTGCACGGCGGCCGCAGCGCGCGCAACCATCTGCTCTCGCTGGCGCAGCTCTCCGGCATCCCCGCGCGCCGGGTCGACGAGGTACTCGGTGTCGTCGGTCTCCAGGAAGTCGCCAAGAGGCGCTCCAAGGGCTTCTCGCTCGGCATGGGCCAGCGCCTCGGCATCGCGGCCGCGCTGCTCGGCGACCCGCAGGTACTGCTCTTCGACGAGCCGGTCAACGGCCTGGACCCGGAAGGCATCCTCTGGGTCCGCAATCTGATGAAGCAGCTCGCCGCCGAAGGCCGAACCGTCTTCGTCTCCTCGCACCTGATGAGCGAAATGGCGCTCACCGCCGACCACTTGATCGTGATCGGGCGCGGACAGCTGCTCTCGGACATGAGCGTCAAGGACTTCATCTCGCACAACTCGGCGGACTTCGCCCGGGTGCGTACGCCCCAGACCGAGCCGCAGCAGCGCGAGAAGCTTTCCGCCGCACTCACCGAGGCCGGCGGGCAGGTCATGCCGGAGCCGGACGGCGCACTGCGGGTCACCGGGCTGCCGCTGCCGCAGATCAGCGATCTCGCGCACTCCGCGGACGTAAGGCTGTGGGAGCTCTCGCCGCACCAGGCCTCGCTGGAGGAGGCGTACATGCGGATGACGCAGGGCGCGGTCGACTACCGCTCGACGGCCGACGAGAAGTCGGGCCTGATGCAGCAGCAGCCGATGGGGTACGCCCCGCCGATGCCGCAGATGCCCGAGGTGCCGCAGCAGGGCTGGTACGCCCCGCCGCCGCCCCAGCCCGGCCAGAACCCGTACGCCGCGCCCATGGCCCCCGGCGCGCCCGCCGGGCCTGTCGCCCCCGCCGCTCCGCCTGCCATGCCCCCGGCCGCCGCCCCCGCCGACCTGACCAAGCCCGAGGACGCCCGATGAGCACCCCGTACCAGCAGCAGGCGACGTACCAGCAGCACGGCGCGCCCGCCGGGGCGTACTCCTCGCCGATCCCGGTGCGCAGCGCCCACCTCGGAGACGCGCTCGCCTCCGAGTGGACCAAGATCCGCTCCGTACGCTCCACGATGTGGACGCTCGGGGTCATGATCGTGCTGATGGTCGGCATCGGTCTGCTCGCCGCGTGGGCCGTGTCGGCATCCGACGCCGATCTGGAGAGCCAGTCGCCTCTCTTCCTCGGCTTCTACGGTGTCCTGCTCGGCTCCATCTGCGTGGTCACGCTGGGTGTGCTCACGATCGCGTCCGAGTTCGGCACGGGCATGATCCGTACGACCCTGACGGCGTGCCCCGGCCGCGCACGCGTGCTCGCCGCCAAGTCGATCGTCTTCTTCGGGCTCGTCTTCACCCTCACCACGGTCCTGGCCGCGCTCGTCGGCGCGCTGCAGAACAGCATCGTCAGCACGGGCACTGCCGCGACCAGTGAAGAGTGGTTCCGCGCGACGGTCGGCGTGGGCCTGTTCGTCGCCACGCTCGGGCTGCTGGCCCTCGCCGTCGGCACGATCATCCGGCACTCGGCGGGCGCGATCACCATCATGATCGGCGTCATGCTGCTGCCGCTGGTGGCCGCCATGTTCATGTTCTCGCAGTCGCTCAAGGACGTGCAGCAGGCCCTTCTGGACTACGCGATCCCGAGCCTGCTCATCGCGTTCTACAGCGAGGCCGCGCTGACCGACACGGGCCCGACCGGCTGGACCCCGATGTGGATCCTGCTCGGGGTGACGGCCGTGGCGATGGCGGGAGCCTTCTTCTCGCTCCAGAAGCGCGACGTCTGAGCGCTCTTCAGTACTTGGGCGCGTTACGGGACCGCTGCACCCGCGTGGTGCGGCGGTCCTTCGCGTTCCAGCACGCCTTGTGCCAGTGCCGCCGGTCCTCCACGCCACCGTGTTCCGGCCAGGCGACCACATGCGGCACCCCTGAGGGGATCTCCTGATCGCAGCCGGGGCAGCGGTACCGCTTGCCCCCGGCACTTGCGCCAGCGACATGGCGGACCGACCACTCCTCGCCCTGCCAGGACTCGCTCCCTCCGAAGCCGCCGTACCTCTCGCCCGGCTCGCTGGCTTGCTCGGTCGGCTTCTCGCCGCCTCGGGGGCGGTTGCGGCGCGGGGACACGTGACACCTCACGGGGCAAGTCAGGACAGTTCCCATCCAGCCTACGGGCCGCGGCCGGGGGTACACGTACCGCACAGCGTGAGACCGTGGCACCCACAGGGGGCAGTTACCGGAAAATCGCAACAACTTCACGATCGGCCGTGCCTTTGGCACGTGTCAGACGTTGTTGCCGGCAGGGGGAGTGACGCGTCGGCCGCAAGGAGGCAAAAGGCGATGCGCGTGGGAACGTTTGTACTGGCGGCCCAATTCCCGGGCCAGGGGCAGGGGGAGGCACTGCACCGAGCGGTGCGGTCCGCCGAGGTCGCTGAGGAGTCCGGGCTCGATTCGGTCTGGCTCGCCGAGCACCATTTCGTGCCGTACGGCGTGTGCCCGTCGGCTGTGACCCTCGCCGCGCTGCTGCTCGGCCGCACCCGCCGCATCCGCGTGGGCACGGCCGTGAGCGTGCTGCCGAACGTCCATCCCGTGGCGCTGGGCGAGCAGGCCGCGCTGCTGCACCTCACAAGCGGAGGCAGGTTCTCCGTGGGGGTGGGCCGGGGCGGCCCCTGGGTCGATCTGGAGGTCTTCGGCACCGGTCTCGCGGCGTACGAGAAGGACTTTCCCGAGTCCCTGGACCTGCTGCTGCGCTGGCTGCGCGAACCCCGCGTCGCCGCCGAGGGGGAACGATTCACCTTCCGTGAAGTCCCGGTCGTACCAAGGCCGGACGAGCTGATCGGCGGCCCGCCCGACGGCCCCGAGGTGATCGTCGCCTGTACGTCCCCGAAAAGCGTGAAGCTCGCCGCCGGGCGCGGACTGCCGATGCTGCTCGGGATGCACTGCGGCGACGAGGAAAAGGCGGACATGGTCGCACTCTGGCGTACGCACGCACTCGCCGCAGGACATTCACCCGAAGAGGTCGAGCACGCGGGACATGTGTCGGCCGGCGTGGCCCAGATCGGGGACCGCGGGGCCGAGGCCATGGAGACTCTGGTCAAGGCGATGCCGGGCTGGCTCAAGCGGGGCCTGGACGCCCATGTGACGGTCGACGGACGGCACCGCACCATGCGGGACCCGGTGGCATACACGGAACTGCTGTGCGGGCTGCACCCGGTGGGCCCGCCGCGGCTCGCCGCGGACCGGATCGCGGCCACCGCGGAACGTACTGGCATCACCCGCTTCGCCCTGCTCGCCGAGGGCTCCGGCGATCTCGCCGCCACCGAGGAGAACGTGCGGCGGCTCGGCACGGAAGTGCTCCCCCTGCTGAGCTGACGCGGCGATCACTGCCGCACGGGAGGTGCTGCCGCTCCGACATCTGTAGCACCTCCCGCGATGCGGAGCGGCAGCAAAAGACGTCAGCAGTCGCGGAGTCCGGGCGACTGGTTGAGCAACTGGGCACGTACGGAAGTGAAGCGGCCAAGCCGCTCATCGACCGAGGAGTCCAGCGGGAACACCGCGACGCGGTGGCAGTTCTGGAATGCCAGGCGCACCCCGAAGTGCCGCTGGAGCGCACCGCGAATGGCGTCACTCGCGAGCGCGCGCAGCAGCTGACCACGTGCCTGCTCGTCCGGCGGAGGCGTCTGGTTGTCGGCGAAGTCGCCGCCGTCCACCTTCAGCTGAGCCACCAGAGAACTGATCATCTCCCATGCGTAGGGCAGGGAGGTCCGGACGCAGTCGACGAATGCAGCTTCATCGACCTCGCCTCGCTCGGCCTGTTCCAACAGCGCCGGTGAGACGTCGAGCGACATGGGTTCTCCTCTCGCGACCCCGTGAACGGGGTCTTACGGGCAGGGAAGGAGGACGACGGACAACGACGACATACGAACGACGTATGACGACGCAGAGTGCACGACCGACAACCTCCTGCTTCCACGGTAAGTGCGCCGTCCGGAGCGCACCAGGAGATTGGGAGCACAACCGGCCAATAACGAACAGGGCGAAAATGGGGCAGGCGGCCCGAAGGGCCTCGAGCAGGGTGGCGGTGGGCGCCGGGTGGGCGAATCGCGCGCACCGGCGTGCGTCGAGTAGCGTTGCCGACCATGCGTCTTGTCATCGCCCGCTGCTCCGTGGACTACGCGGGCCGGCTCACGGCCCACCTGCCCTCCGCCCCCCGTCTGATCCTGGTCAAGGCAGACGGCAGTGTCTCGATCCACGCGGACGACAGGGCGTACAAACCACTGAACTGGATGTCCCCTCCCTGCACGCTCAAGGAGGGCGACGACAGCGTCTGGACGGTCATCAACAAAGCGGGCGAGAAACTGATCATCACGATGGAGGAAATCCTCCATGACTCCTCGCACGAACTGGGCGTGGACCCCGGCCTGATCAAGGACGGCGTGGAAGCGCATCTGCAGGAGCTGCTCGCGGACCGGATCGAAACCCTGGGCGAGGGCTACAGCCTGATCCGCCGCGAATACCCCACCGCCATCGGCCCGGTGGACATTCTGTGCCGCGACTCGGACGGCGGGACGGTGGCCGTCGAGATCAAGCGGCGCGGCGAGATCGACGGGGTCGAGCAGCTGACGCGCTATCTGGAGCTGCTGAACCGGGACCCGCATCTGGCCCCGGTGAAGGGCGTGTTCGCGGCGCAGGAGATCAAGCCTCAGGCACGGGTGCTGGCGACAGACCGCGGGATCGGGTGCGTGGTGCTGGACTACGACGCGCTGCGGGGCATTGAAGACGACAAGCTGAGGCTGTTCTGACACTGGCGCAACCTGGGGCTTCGCCCCGGACCCCCAGTCCTCAAACGCCGGACGGGCTGCACATTGCAGCCCGTCCGGCGTTTTGGGTGATGACCGTCAGATGACCGGTGCGCTGCTGGAGTCCGACGGGGCCGCGCTGGTGGTCATGGGGGCGCTGGCCGTGCCCTCGCTGCCACCGGCAGGCGGCGGCGAGGTCGACGGCGGCGGCGAACTGGGCGGAGGGGTGGTCGTCGGCGGCGTGGTCGGCGGAGTCGTCGGAGGCTTCGTCGGCGTCGGCTTGGTCGTCGGTGGCTTCGTCGGCGTCGTCGGCCTACCGGACGTCGTCGGCCTACTCGGCGTGGACGAACTCGACGACGGCTTCCCGCCCGGCGTCGACGCGCCACCCGTCGACGAACTCGCCCCCGGCGTCACCGGGTCCGGGTTCTTCGGGTCCTCCGCGGGTGCGCCGCCCGGGCTGTTGGTCGAGCCGTCGGCGGGGACGTCCGCGTCCAGGCCGTCGCTGCCGTCGTCCTCGTTCGCGGACTGGCCGTTCCTGACCTTGCTGCCCGGCGGGTCCTGGTGGTCCGAGGTCGCTCCGAGCGTCACCACCGTGCCGAGCACCGCGGCGAGCAGCGCGCCGGCGCCCGCGGCGACCAGGTTGCGCCGTGCACCGCCGAAGATGTTGCGGCGGCCGGAATTCCCGCCGCCCGCGTGCGGCGTCTGCCGTGCCAGCAGCGTCGCGGGCTCCTCCGCCTCCCTGGGCTGTCCCACGGCCCCAGGGCCGGGTCCGATGCTCCTGCCCAGCGGCAGTACGGGCGACGGTACGCCCCCGGGCGGCGACGCCGACTCCTCGTGCCGCGCGGCCGGAACTTCCTCGCCCGCGGGGGTGCGGCCGCCTGCGACGGGTCCGCCCGAGCGGTCCTCGACGAGTGCGAGCGCCCTGCGTCCCGCGACGGTGCCGCGCTTGTCGGCGAGCGCACCGCGCATGCCGATCGACGCTTCGAGCTCGGCGCGCGCACGTTCCACGTTGCCGGTGCACAGTGCGAGGACGCCCAGCTCATGGTGGAAGTACGCCTCTTCGGCGACCTCGCCCGCGAGTCGGGCCGCTTCGGAGCCGACCCGCAGGGCCCGCTCCCAGGCGGCCCAGTGCAGCCCCGCCGCGAAGGCGGGCGCGGCGCTGCGGGCGAGCAGTACGGCCGCGCTGGGGTGTCCGGCCTCGCCCCCGGAGCTCCGCCCGGGAGGTGCCCCCAGCCCGGGCAGCAGCATGGACAGCGCGACGAGGACGGCGCCCGCCTCGGCCACGGCCCGTTCGGGGGTGACGGAGGGGTGCCCGGCCCACCAGGTGTAGTGCTGGGCGGCGGTGTGGGCGTGTGCGGCCGCGTCGTCGGCGTAACCCTTCTCCGTCAGCTGCGCCATCACACCGGCCGCGAGCCGGTAGCGGGAGCCGACCGGGGAGAGCAGGCCACAGCTCATCAGCTCGCCGAGTGCGGCGTCCGCGTGGGTGTCCCCGACGAGCGCAGGCAGATGGGCCTGGTGCGGGACCTCGCCGCCGAGCGCGACGGCGAAGCGCAGGGTCTCGCGGGCCGACTCGCTCAGCCGGGAGGCGAGCAGTGCCGCGGGCGCGGCCCCCTCCCCCAGCGTCGGCAGCGGCACGTCGATTTCCTGGACGCCGTCGAAAGGCGTGTAGTCGTCGATGGTCTCGGGGTCCGCGCGCAGGCTGTCGCACTGCCGCAGCAGGGCGCCCGCCTGGACGAAGCGCAGCGGCAGGCCCTCCGACTCGAACCAGAGGTCGCCCGCCCAGTTCGACTCGTCCTCGGTGAGCGGCCGCTCCACGGTGCGCTGCAGCAGCTCCAGCGAGGCGCTGCGGCCGAGTCCTGAAAGGAAGACCTCTTCGAGGTGCGAGTCGGCCGCGGGAGCGGCGACGTCGGGAGTGGCTGCGACGAGGAAGGCACACTCGGGCGCTGCGTCGAGCAGCTCGCCGAGGGCGGCGCCGCCGAACTCCAGGTCGTCGAGGACGACGATCGCGCCGATGTCCCGGACGTGTGCGAGCAGCGCGGCACGGTCGGGCCGGTGCAGCGGTGCGCTGTGGACGACGGCGAAGAGCTCGTGGAGCAGCTCGGTGGGGGTGCGGTGATGGCCGTTGAGGCGTACGACTCCGTCGGGTGCGAGGTTCGCGCAGTCCTCGGCGACGATGTCGAGCAGGGCACTGCGCCCCGAGCCGGCGGGTCCGGTGAGCCGGACCGACCGCCCGTGGCCGAGCAGCCGTACCAGCCGCTCACGCTCCTCGCCGCGCTCCAGCAGCGGGAGCCGCGGTGCGGGAGGCCCCGGCGGTACGGGAGGCTGCGCCGCACGCTGCCGCTCGGCGCGCTCGGAGGCGCTCCGCCGGGCAGGTCGCGTGGGCTGCTCTCCCGGCGGGCAAGGCTCTATCTCGCTGCCGTCGACGGGATTGACGGTCAGCAGAAAGTCGCCCGCCACAAGCTGGACGGTGCGCGCGAGCGCCGGTGCCGACTTCTTCAAGTCCGGGGCGCCGGTGTCGCGCGGGGGCCGGGCCTGGCCCGCGCCCTCCCCGAAACTGTCGTTGTCCATGGTCCAAGCCCCCCAGATGCGATTCGCTTAGCTTCGTCCCCGCCAAGGTGTTTTTGGGTTCTGGTGGCGGAGCCGCGTGCGGATTGTCCCTCCCGGCTTTCTGCACGCCCCGCTGTCGCTTCGGTCCGGTGCCCACCGCATGGGTCTTTCAATTCGGCGGGCGACCGAACCATAGACCTTCGCTCAGTATCTCCATAGGGGCGGGGTGCTGCCCCGCCCGTGACGTCACAGTCTCATGAGGATTGCGAGCGTCGTACGGTTCACACCCGAGGAAGCGATTCGGCCGCGATGCCGCCTTCGATGGCAAGAATCCGGTGCAGCCTGGTGGCGACGAGCAGTCTCTGCATCTGTGGCGGTACGCCGCGCAGCACCAGCCGGCGACCGCACCGGCCGGCCCGGCGGTGTGCGCCCATGATGACCCCAAGACCGGTGGCGTCCCAGGAGTCGAGGTCGGTCAGGTCGAGCACGAGGTCGCCGTCTCCGTCGTCGACGGCCGAGTGCAGGACCGTACGGGCGTCCGCCGCGCTGCGGACGTCGAGGCGGCCCCCGACGACCAGCTCGGCGTGGTCGCCCCTGATGTGCATATCCGCTCCCCGTGAGTGCGTCAGTGCCCTGTGATCTCTTCTGGTTTGCTCTGCTGGTTTGCTCTTGTATTGCAACAACTGACTGCCGCATGGGCGGAGCAGTTGCGCCTTGTAAGCGAACCGATACCGAATTCACCCCTCAGGGTGATACCAAACCGGTCGATGAGGGTCAGTGCTTGTAGAAGCCCTGCCCGCTCTTGCGCCCGATGTCACCGGCGTCCACCATCCGGCGCATCAGCTCCGGCGGTGCGAACTTCTCGTCCTGGGACTCGGTGTAGATGTTGCTCGTGGCGTGCAGCAGGATGTCCACGCCCGTCAGGTCGGCGGTGGCGAGCGGCCCCATGGCGTGGCCGAAGCCCAGCTTGCAGGCGATGTCGATGTCCTCGGCGGACGCGACGCCCGATTCGTACAGCTTCGCGGCCTCGACGACGAGCGCCGAGATGAGGCGGGTGGTGACAAACCCGGCGACGTCGCGGTTGACGACAATGCAGGTCTTGCCGACGGACTCGGCGAACTCCCGCGTGGTGGCGAGGGTTTCGTCGCTCGTCTTGTAGCCGCGCACCAGCTCGCACAGCTGCATCATCGGCACGGGCGAGAAGAAGTGGGCGCCGACGACGCGCTCCGGACGGTCCGTCACCGCGGCGATCTTCGTGATCGGGATGGCGGAGGTGTTGGAGGCGAGGACGGCGTCGTCCCGTACGAGCTTGTCGAGCGTACGGAAGATCTCGTGCTTGACCTCGAGCTTCTCGAAGACCGCCTCGACGACGATGTCAGCGTCGGCGGCGGCGTCCAGATCGGTGGTCGTGGTGATGCGCGCCAATGCCGCCTCGGCGTCGGCCGCTTCGAGCTTGCCCTTGGCGACGAACTTGTCGTACGAGGCCTTGATGCCGTCGGTGCCACGGGTCAGAGCCGCGTCGGTGACATCACGCAGCACGACCTCCCAGCCCGCCTGGGCCGAGACCTGCGCGATACCGGACCCCATGAGTCCGGCCCCGATGACGGCGAGCTTCCTGGCCACTGCGGCACCCCTTAACACCTGTTTACATTTCTGCTCTCCGGCGGAGGTTAGCGCTCGTGAGGTGCCGTGTGGCGGTGAAGAGATGCGCGTCACGTCTCAGATGACGGACATCACACCGGTGCGGCTCATCAGGGGGCCCGTACCGCGTAATTGAGCACCATTTCCCCCAGGCGTAGGCTCGGCTCCATGGTCAATCTGACGCGTATCTACACCCGTACCGGCGACCAGGGCACAACGGCCCTGGGCGACATGAGCCGCACCGCCAAGACCGATCTGCGGATTGCCGCGTACGCCGACGCCAATGAGGCCAATGCGGTGCTCGGCACCGCCATCGCGCTCGGGCAGCTTCCGCAGGAGGTGGTGAAGGTCCTCGTCCGCGTGCAGAACGATCTCTTCGACGTGGGCGCGGATCTGTCGACGCCGGTGGCGGAGGAGCCGAAGTATCCGCCGCTGCGGGTCGAGCAGTTCTACATCGACCGGCTCGAGGCGGACTGCGACCGCTTCAACGAGGAGCTGGAGAAGCTGCGCAGCTTCATCCTGCCGGGCGGTACGCCGGGGGCGGCGCTGCTGCACCAGGCCTGCACGGTCGTACGGCGGGCGGAGCGCTCGACGTGGGCCGCGCTGGAGGTGCACGGGGAGGCGATGAACCCGCTCACCGCGACGTATCTCAACCGTCTCTCCGACCTCTTGTTCATTCTCGCGAGGACCGCGAACAAGGAGGTCGGGGACGTGCTCTGGGTGCCGGGCGGGGAGCGCTAGCGCTCGACCCGGACCGGTTCGCGCTCGGCATTCGCGTCCGGCTCGCGCGGCCCCTTCTTCGGCCAGATCGTGTAGGTGAGAGCGATCAGGCCGTGGATTGCGGCCGCCCGGAGCGCCGTGAGCTGCCAGGAGCTGAGCGAACCGGTCCGGCTCGCGTCGCCGACGTACCAGATCGCGATCTGGAGGAGGGCGACGGCGACCGCGGCGGCCAGCAACGTGCGCAGCCACAGCTTGCCCTCGTGCTTGGCGCGGGCCGTGCCGTAGCGCGGCGGCTTGTGCGGGGGCGGGCCGCCCGCGAAGCGGTGGGCCACGTGCCCGTCGATCCACTTGATTGTGTAGTGGCCGTACGCGACGGTATAGCCGATGTAGAGCGCGGCCAGTCCGTGCTTCCAGTCCGGCTCGGCGCCGTTCTTGAGGTCGATCGCCGTCACGACGAGCAGCACGACCTCCAGCAGCGGCTCCAGGAGCAGCAGGCCCGCGCCGAACCGCGCCATCTTCAGCAGATAACGGGCGGTGAGCCCTGCCGCCAGCAGCACCCAGAAGCCGACCTCGCAGATCACGATCAGCGTGACGATCACGGCACTCTCCTCTCGGTTCCCCTCCAGCCTTCCGTCCGTACGGCCGCCGATCGTCGTCGCCAGTGACGAAGTGGCACTGCATCCTTCGATGTATCCGGCCATCAGCCGGGACGTGGAGGCCCGCGGGCCGTACGCCGTGTTTGATGGGTCCGTGACCGCTCTCCCGCGCCCGCACCGCGACGACGTGCTCATCGCCGTGGCCGGATTCCTCGGCGGCCTGGTGCTGTGGGCGCTGGGTCTGGACACCCGCGCCGGGCACGGCGTGGACCCGCGTGCGGTGTTGCTGCTGCCGCTGGCGGTGATGAGCGGGGCGGAGCTGCTGCGCCGGACGATGCCGAACACCGCGCTGGCCATCGGCTGTGTGGCGATGCTCGCCGACCAGTTCACCGACGGGAATGTCGCCACCATCGCGATGTTCACGGATCTGGTCTACGCGGCCGTTCTGTACGGCACGCCCGCTGCCGCGCGCCGTATCCCCGCCGTGTCGATGGTGGCCACGGCAGCCGTGACGGTCACCGCGCTCGTCGTGTTCCAGGACGCGCAGGCGGTGCTGCTCGGTCTGGTCTTCGCGGTGGTCACCGTGGCCCCGGCCTGGACCGGCGTGAGCGTACGCACCCATCGCGACGCCGCCGAAGCGGCGCAGCTGCGCGCCGAGCAGTCGGCTCTGCTCGCCGAGATCGACCGCACTCAGGCGGTGACCGCCGAGCGGGCCAGGATGGCCCGCGAGCTGCATGACATGGTCGCCAACCATCTCTCGGCCATCGCCATCCACTCCACGGCCGCGCTCTCCCTCGACGACCCGAGGACTTCGCGCGACGCACTGGGCGTGATCCGCGAGAACAGCGTCGACGGACTGGCTGAGATGCGCCGGCTGATCGGGCTGCTGCGGGACAGCGGCGGCGGCACGCAGCCGGCGGCCGCGCCCACGCTGGCCGGCGTGGACGCGCTGCTCGCCCAGGCGGGCACGAACGGATCGTCCAGCGGTCTTGAGTTCACGCTCGACGACACCCGCGGGGACGCCCTCGCGCTGCCCGCGCCGGTCGAGCTCGCGGCGTACCGCATCATCCAGGAGTCGCTGACGAACGCCCTCAAACACGCGTCGCCCGGCAGGGTCGGGGTCACCCTGGGCCAGCACGAGCAGACCCTGACGGTGCAGGTGACCAGCCCGTTCGGCAACCGGCCCGGCCCGCGCGCGCCCGGCTCGGGGGCCGGTCTGGTCGGGATGCGGGAGCGGGTGGCGCTGCTGGGCGGGGAGTTCGAGTCGGGACCGGTGACCGACGGCGAGGGCGCGGTCGACGGCGAGGTCGACGGCCGCCGCAAGATCTGGCGGGTACGGGCCGAACTGCCCGTCGACGAAGGGAACGGCGGGGCATGACGATCCGGGTACTGGTCGCGGAGGACCAGAGCGCCGTACGCGCCGGTCTGGTCCTCATCCTGCGCAGCGCACCGGACATCGAGGTCGCGGGCGAGGCGGCGGACGGCGAGGAAGCGGTGCGGCTGGCCCGCGAACTGCGCCCGGATCTGGTGCTGATGGATGTTCAGATGCCGCGTCTGGACGGGGTGTCGGCGACCCGGCAGGTCGTCTCCGAACAGCTCGCCGACGTTCTCGTACTGACCACGTTCGATCTGGACGAGTACGTCTTCGGGGCGTTGCGGGCAGGTGCCGCCGGCTTTCTGCTGAAGAACACCGACGCCGCGGATCTGCTGGAGGCGGTACGCACAGTGGCGCGCGGCGAGGGTCTGATCGCACCGGCCGTCACGCGCCGCCTTATCGCGGAGTTCGCCGCGCCGACGCCCGTACGGAAGCCGAACGCGCCCGACCCCGCGGTCCTCGATGTGCTCACCCGGCGCGAGCGCGAGGTGCTTTCGTGCATCGGCGAGGGCTTGTCGAACGCCGAGATCGCCGGACGCCTCGCCATGGCGGAGGCAACCGTGAAGACCCATGTGAGCCGGCTGCTCGGCAAGCTGGAGCTGCGCAGCAGGGTCCAAGCGGCCGTCCTGGCACAGGAGTTGGGCATCTGATTTTCCCTTCTCCCCCACCCGCTACACCTATGGTCTGGACCTATTGACGATTGGTCCAGACCTTCCTACTCTCACCGCACACACACACTGCGGTGAGCCACGCAGGGTGCGCAGCGCACGGACCACCCCCGAAACGTCCGGACCTCCTCGAGGAGCACCCGTGAACACGCAACCCCCACTGCACAGAACCAGATTCAGAGTCAGATCCAGAGCCGTCGCGGGACTGACCGCACTGCTTCTCCCCCTGGCCGCGATGGTCGGCCTCGCCGCCCCCGCCGAGGCAGCCACATCCGCCACGGCCTCCTACGCCAAGACCCAGGACTGGGGCACCGGCTTCGAGGGCAAGTGGACGGTGAAGAACACCGGCACCACCTCCCTCGGCTCCTGGACCGTCGAGTGGGACTTCCCCTCCGGCACCTCCGTCACCTCCGCCTGGGACGCCGACGTCACCAGCTCCGGCACCCACTGGACCGCCAAGAACAAGAGCTGGAACGGCACTCTCGCCCCCGGCGCCTCCGTCTCCTTCGGCTTCAACGGCGCGGGCCCCGGCGCCCCCTCCGGCTGCAAGCTCAACGGCGCATCCTGTGACGGCGGCAGCGTCCCCGGCGACAACCCGCCGTCCGCCCCCGGCACCCCGTCCGCGAGCAGCATCACCGACACATCGGTGGCGCTGAGCTGGACCGCCGCCACCGACGACAAGGGCATCAAGAACTACGACGTACTGCGCGACGGCGCCAAGATCGCGACAGTGACCGGCACGACGTACACGAACACCGGCCTCACCGCAGGCACCGACTACTCGTACACCGTCCAGGCGCGTGACACCGCCGACCAGACGGGACCGGTCAGCGGCGCCCGCGCAGTGCGCACCACCGGCGGAGGCGGCGACCCGGGCCCCGGCCCCGGTTCCACCGTCAAGCTGGGCTACTTCACCGAGTGGGGCGTCTACGGACGCAACTACCACGTCAAGAACCTGGTGACCTCCGGCTCCGCTTCCAAGATCACCCACATCAACTACGCCTTCGGCAATGTCACCGGCGGACGCTGCGCCATCGGCGACTCCTACGCCGACTACGACAAGGCGTACACCGCCGACCAGGCCGTCGACGGCGTCGCCGACACCTGGGACCAGCCGCTGCGCGGCAACTTCAACCAGCTGCGCAAGCTCAAGGCCAAGTACCCGAACATCAAGGTCCTCTGGTCCTTCGGCGGCTGGACCTGGTCCGGCGGCTTCGGCCAGGCGGCAGCCAATCCGGCGGCCTTCGCCCAGTCCTGCTACGACCTGGTGGAGGACCCGCGCTGGGCCGATGTCTTCGACGGCATCGACATCGACTGGGAGTACCCGAACGCCTGCGGTCTGTCCTGTGACACCAGCGGCGCCGCAGCCTTCAAGAACCTGGCCTCCGCACTGCGCACCAAGTTCGGTACGAACAACCTGGTCACCGCGGCCGTCACGGCGGACGCCTCGTCCGGCGGAAAGATCGACGCGGCGGACTACGGCGGCGCGGCGCAGTACGTCAACTGGTACAACGTGATGACGTACGACTTCTTCGGCGCCTGGGCCGCTCAGGGCCCGACCGCCCCGCACTCCCCGCTCACCTCGTACGCCGGCATCCCGCAGGCGGGCTTCAACTCCGCCGAGGCGATCGCCAAGTTCAAGGCGAAGGGCGTGCCGTCCGCGAAGCTGCTGCTGGGCATCGGTTTCTACGGACGCGGCTGGACCGGAGTCACCCAGGCGACGCCGGGCGGCACCGCGACAGGGCCCGCACCCGGGACGTACGAGCAGGGCATCGAGGACTACAAGGTCCTCAAGACCAGCTGCCCGTCCACCGGGACCATCGCCGGTACGGCGTACGCGAAGTGCGGCAGCAACTGGTGGAGTTACGACACCCCCGCCACGGTCACCTCGAAGATGAGCTGGGCGAAGGGGCAGGGCCTGGGAGGCGCGTTCTTCTGGGAATTCAGCGGTGACACGACGAACGGAGAGCTGGTCGGCGCGATCAACAGCGGTCTTGGATAGCACCCGCTGACAGCGAAGCCCGGGAGATTCGTTCTCCCGGGCTTTGTCACACTCTCAAGCTACGTTGACCCTCCCCCAGACTTCGTCCGGGGGGACCCCCGCCCAACGAGACGCCTCTTTTAAGCCACATTGACTCGTTGCCCGGGCGGCGCCGCCTCGAGCCAGGCGAGGAAACCGGTCAGCGCGTCCTCGCTCATCGCCAGCTCCAGCCGCGTCCCGCGGTGGTGACAGCCGAGCACGATCGCATCGGAGAGCAGTGCCAGCTCCTCCTCGCCCTCGGGCGTGCGGCGTGCGACGACCTCGATGGCGGAGCGCTCAAGGACACGGCGGGGGCGGGGGGCGTACGAGAAGATCCGGAACCACATGATCCGGTCACCGCTGTAGCGGGCGACGCCGTACACCCAGCCCTTGCCGGAGAGGTCGGTCTCCTCCGGGACGTTCCAGCGCAGACTGCAGTCGAAGGTGCCGCCGGAGCGCTGAATCAGCCGTCGGCGCAGACCGAAGACGAACAGCCCGATCCCTACCAGTGTGACGACGACCAGGCCGCTCACAAGCAGAGCGAGGAACATGTCCACCGACCTCCTCGCATCGTCCCGAAACGGATTCCCACCTGCTCCTGCACCTGCATTGCCTCAGCCGCGACACGGTCTGGAGAATTCCAGCCCGGGCCGCGGCTGAGGGCTACGACTGTCGGCGGGGTGCTCAGTGCACCGCCACCGCACGCAGCCGGACATCGGCGCGCCGCTCTGCGGCGTCGTCCTCGTCCGACTTGGCGCGCTCCAGCGCACGCTCGGCGCGCTGTGCGTCGATCTCGTCCGCCAGCTCGACGATCTCCGCCAGCAGCGACAGCTTGTTGTCGGCGAACGAGATGAATCCACCATGCACCGCTGCGATGACGGTTTCGCCCTCGCTCGTACGGATGGTCACCGGGCCCGACTCCAGCACACCGAGCAGCGGCTGGTGACCGGGCATGACGCCGATGTCGCCGGACGTGGTGCGCGCGACGACCAGGGTGGCCTCGCCGGACCAGACCTGCCGGTCCGCGGCGACCAGCTCGACGTGCAGCTCAGCAGCCAAGGTTGGCTCCTCGGGTCACCACCCGGCGGTTCTGCCGGGTGTTGGGTCAATTCTACGGGGCGTACAGAGGGGGGGCGGGACGCACCCGCCCCCCTCCACGAGTCAGGAGACTCAGGAGACGCCGAGCTCCTTGGCGTTGGCCTTGAGGTCCTCAATGCCACCGCACATGAAGAACGCCTGCTCGGGGAAGTGGTCGTACTCACCGTCGCAGATCGCGTTGAACGCGGTGATCGACTCCTCGAGCGGCACGTCCGAACCGTCCACGCCGGTGAACTGCTTGGCGACGTGGGTGTTCTGGGACAGGAAGCGCTCCACGCGACGGGCACGGTGGACAACGAGCTTGTCCTCCTCGCCCAGCTCGTCGATACCGAGAATCGCGATGATGTCCTGGAGGTCCTTGTACTTCTGCAGGACACCCTTGACACGGGTCGCCGCGTCGTAGTGCTCCTGCGCGATGTAGCGCGGGTCCAGGATCCGGGACGTGGAGTCCAGCGGGTCCACGGCCGGGTAGATGCCCTTCTCGGAGATCGGACGGGACAGAACCGTCGTCGCGTCGAGGTGGGCGAAGGTGGTGGCCGGGGCCGGGTCGGTCAGGTCGTCCGCGGGGACGTAGATCGCCTGCATCGACGTGATCGAGTGACCACGCGTCGAGGTGATGCGCTCCTGCAGCAGACCCATCTCGTCGGCCAGGTTCGGCTGGTAACCCACCGCGGACGGCATACGGCCGAGCAGGGTGGACACCTCGGAGCCGGCCTGGGTGTACCGGAAGATGTTGTCAATGAAGAAGAGCACGTCCTGCTTCTGCACATCGCGGAAGTACTCCGCCATGGTCAGACCGGCAAGCGCGACGCGGAGACGGGTGCCCGGGGGCTCGTCCATCTGACCGAAGACAAGCGCCGTCTTGTCGATGACGCCGGACTCGGTCATTTCCTCGATGAGGTCGTTGCCCTCACGGGTACGCTCACCGACGCCCGCGAACACCGACACACCGTCGTGGTTGTTGGCGACGCGGTAGATCATTTCCTGGATCAGAACGGTCTTGCCGACACCGGCGCCACCGAACAGACCGATCTTTCCACCCTTGACGTACGGGGTGAGAAGGTCGATGACCTTGATGCCCGTCTCGAACATCTCGGTCTTGGACTCGAGCTGGTCGAAGGACGGGGCCTTGCGGTGGATGGGCCAGCGCTCGGTGGTCTCGCTGTTCGCCTCGGGGACGTTCAGCACCTCACCGAGGGTGTTGAACACCTTGCCCTTGGTGAAGTCGCCGACCGGGACGGTGATGCCCTTGCCGGTGTTGGTCACCACGGCCTGGCGGACCAGACCGTCGGTGGGCTGCATCGAGATCGCGCGGACCAGGCCCTCGCCGAGGTGCTGGGCAACCTCGAGCGTCAGGGTCTTCAGCGCGCCGTCGAGGGCCGGGTCGGCCACCTCGACGGTGAGGGCGTTGTAGATCTCCGGCATCGCGTCGACGGAGAACTCCACGTCGACGACCGGGCCGATGACCCGGGCAACGCGGCCCGTGGCGGCGGCCGTCTCAACAGTGGTCGTCATTACTTGTCACTCCCCGCGGTCGCGTCGGCCAGGGCGTTGGCGCCACCGACGATCTCGCTGATTTCCTGGGTGATTTCGGCCTGGCGGGCCGCGTTGGCAAGCCGGGAGAGGCTCTTGATGAGCTCCCCGGCGTTGTCGGTCGCCGACTTCATCGCGCGGCGGGTGGCAGCGTGCTTGGAAGCAGCGGCCTGGAGCAGCGCGTTGTAGATCCGGCTCTCGACGTACCGCGGCAGCAGGGCGTCGAGGACGTCCTCCGCCGACGGCTCGAAGTCGAACAGCGGAAGGATTTCGCCCTTCGTACCGGACTCCTCGGCCGCCTTCTCGAGGCTGAGGGGCAGCAGCCGGTTCTGTACCGGCGTCTGCGTCAGCATCGAGATGAACTCGGTGAAGACGATGTGGAGCTCGTCCACGCCGCCCTCGGCCGTGTCCAGCTGGACCGCCTCGATCAGCGGTCCAGCGACCTTCTTGGCGTCCGCGTAGGTCGGGTTGTCGGTGAAGCCGGTCCACGAATCCGTGACCTTGCGCTCACGGAAGCCGTAGTACGAGACACCCTTGCGGCCGACGATGTACGTGTCGACCTCCTTGCCCTCGCCGCGGAGCCGCTCGGTGAGCTGCTCAGCCGCCTTGATGGCGTTGGCGGAGTAGCCGCCGGCCAGACCGCGGTCGCTCGTGATGAGCAGGACCGCGGCGCGGACCGGAGCGTCCACCTCGGTGGTGAGGGGGTGCTTCGTGTTCGACCCGGTCGCCACCGCGGTCACCGCGCGGGTGAGCTCGGTCGCGTACGGCGTGGAGGCCACCACCTGGCGCTGCGCCTTGACGATGCGCGAGGCGGCGATCATCTCCATCGCCTTGGTGATCTTCTTGGTCGCGGTGACGGATTTGATGCGACGCTTGTAGACCCGGAGCTGGGCTCCCATGAGTCAGGTCCCTTCCGTCGTCACTTGGCCGTGCTGACCGGCGCGTCTTCGCCCAGAAGCTTGCCGTCCGAGGTCTCGAACTGACGCTTGAAGGCGGCGATCGCGTCACCGATGGACTGCAGGGTGTCGTCCGACATCTTGCCGCCCTCGGCGATGCTGGTCAGCAGCTCCTTGCGCTCACGGCGCAGGTGCTCGAGCAGCTCGGCCTCGAAGCGGCGGATGTCGTTGACCGGGACGTCGTCCATCTTGCCGGTGGTGCCGGCCCAGACGGAGACAACCTGCTCCTCGACGGGCATGGGCTGGTACTGAGCCTGCTTGAGCAGCTCGACCATGCGCTTGCCGCGCTCCATCTGCGCCTTGGAGGCCGCGTCCAGGTCGGAACCGAAGGCGGCGAACGCCTCGAGCTCACGGAACTGGGCGAGGTCCACACGAAGCCGGCCGGAGACCTGCTTCATGGCCTTGTGCTGGGCGGAGCCACCGACACGGGAGACCGAGATACCGACGTTCAGGGCCGGACGCTGGCCGGCGTTGAACAGGTCGGACTCCAGGAAGCACTGGCCGTCGGTGATGGAGATGACGTTGGTCGGGATGAACGCCGATACGTCGTTCGCCTTGGTCTCGACGATCGGGAGGCCCGTCATCGAACCGGCGCCCATGTCGTCGGAGAGCTTGGCGCAGCGCTCCAGCAGACGCGAGTGCAGGTAGAAGACGTCACCCGGGTAGGCCTCACGGCCCGGCGGGCGGCGCAGCAGCAGGGACACGGCGCGGTAGGCGTCGGCCTGCTTCGAGAGGTCGTCGAAGATGATCAGGACGTGCTTGCCCTGGTACATCCAGTGCTGGCCGATGGCCGAACCGGTGTACGGCGCCAGGTACTTGAAGCCGGCCGGGTCGGACGCCGGGGCGGCGACGATCGTCGTGTACTCGAGAGCGCCGGCCTCCTCCAGCGCGCCGCGCACGGACGCGATGGTGGAGCCCTTCTGGCCGATGGCGACGTAGATGCAGCGGACCTGCTTCTTCGGGTCGCCCGAGCGCCAGTTGTCGCGCTGGTTGATGATCGTGTCGACGGCCAGAGCGGTCTTGCCGGTCTGACGGTCACCAATGATCAGCTGACGCTGGCCGCGGCCGATGGGCACCATGGCGTCGACGGCCTTGTAGCCGGTCTGCATCGGCTCGTGCACCGACTTACGCACCATGACGCCAGGGGCCTGCAGCTCGAGGGCGCGGCGTCCGTCGGTCTCGATCTCGCCGAGGCCGTCGATCGGGGTGCCGAGCGGGTCGACGACGCGACCCAGGTAGCCCTCGCCTACTGCGACGGACAGGACCTCGCCGGTGCGGGTGACCGGCTGGCCTTCCTCGATACCGCTGAACTCACCGAGGACGATCGCACCGATCTCGCGCTCCTCGAGGTTGAGGGCGAGACCGAGGGTGCCGTCCTCGAACTTCAGCAGCTCGTTCGCCATGGCCGAGGGAAGACCCTCGACCTTCGCGATGCCGTCGCCGGCAAGGCTGACCGTACCGACCTCCTCGCGCGAGGCCGCGTCCGGCTTGTACGCCTGGACAAAGTTCTCCAGCGCGTCCCGGATCTCCTCCGGCCGGATCGTGAGCTCCGCCATCTGGGTTCCCTGCTCTCCTTGTTGGGCCCGAAGTTTCTTAGGGGGTCTGGGGGCGACCCCCAGGAATCTTCTGCAATCTCTGCACGGCCCAACCGGGCCGCTCGTACTGGTTTGTTCTGTTACTGGCTGGTCAGCCGGCCATGCGGCGGGCGACCTCGTCGAGGCGCTCCGCGATGGTGCCGTTGATGATCTCGTCACCGACACGCACCGAGATCCCGCCGAGGACCTCGGGGTCCACGTCGAGGTTGAGGTGCATCTCGCGGCCGTAGATCCGCGCGAGACCGGCGCCGAGGCGCTGCTTCTGCTCGTCGGTCAGCGGCGCCGCCGAGGTGACGACCGCGACCGTCCGATCCCGACGCGCCGCGGCGAGCTTGGACAGGGACTCGAGGCCCGCTTCCAGGCTACGTCCCCGGGGCTGGGTAACAAGACGGACAACCAGTCGCTCGGTGACCGGATTGGCCTTGCCGCCGAGCAGGCTGCTCACCAGCTCGCCCTTGGCGGACGCCGGCGCCGACTTGTCGGTCAGCGCGGACCGCAGTTCGGTGCTGGACTGGATGATCCGGCCGAACCGGAACAGCTCGTCCTCGACGTTGTCGAGCGCGTCGGCCCGCTGCGCCACGGTGAGGTCGGCGGTGGCCGCCAGCTCCTCGACCGAGTCGACCAGGTCACGCGACCGCGACCAGCGGGAACGCACCATGCCGGAGATCAGGTCGACGGTCTCGCCGCCCACCTGACCGCGCAGCAGGCGTCCCGCCAGCTCGGCCTTGGCCTCGCCGGCCTGCGCCGGGTCGGTCAGGACCCGACGCAGCGACACCTCACGGTCGAGCAGAGCGGTGACGGCGGCCAGCTCCGCGGCGAGCTTTGCCACGTCGACCGACGTGTTGTCGGTCAGCGCGTCAAGGGACTCGCGTGCGGCAGCCAGTGCCTCGCGGCTCGCTCCGTTCATCGCCCGGCCTCTGCCTTCGAAGCGCTGTCCTCGAGTGCGTCGAGGAAGCGGTCGATGGTGCGGCTCTGCCGGGCGTGGTCCTCGAGGGACTCACCGACGAGCTTGCCGGCCAGTTCGGTGGCGAGCTTGCCGACGTCCTGGCGCAGCGCAGCGGAAGCGGCCTTGCGGTCGGCCTCGATCTGGGTGTGACCGGCGGCGATGATTTCCTCACGCTGCCGCTGGCCTTCCGCCTTCATCTCCTGGATGATCGCGGCACCCTGCTCGGTCGCCTCCTGGCGCATCCGGGCTGCCTCGTGCCGGGCCTCGGCGAGCTGAGCCTTGTACTGCTCGAGCACGCTTTCGGCTTCGACCTTGGCCGCAGAGGCCTGCTCGATGCCACCTTCGATGGCCTCTCGGCGCTGCTCCAGAACCTTGTTGATGTTCGGGAGGAGCTTCTTGGCGAGGAAGCCGAAGACGATGACGAAGGCGATCAGGCCGATGACGAGCTCGGGCCACGGCGGGATGAGGGGGTTTTCCTTCCCCTCAGCCGCCAGGGAAACCAGAGTGTTCACATCAGTGCCTTTCGTCGAAAGGGACGGTCGTCTTGTCGTTCGTCTTAGTAGACGAACGGCATGACGAGGCCGATGAGGGCCAGCGCCTCACAGAAGGCGAAGCCGAGGATCTGGTTGGCACGGATCAGGCCGGCGGCCTCGGGCTGACGGGCCAGGGCCTGGGTGCCGTTACCGAAGATGATGCCGATACCGACGCCGGGGCCGATGGCCGCAAGACCGTAACCGACGGAGCCGAGGTCACCAGTAACAGCAGCGAGGGTCTGGGACATGCCAGTTCTTCCTTCTCTTTACGGACCGGTGGGGGTTGGCCACCGGACGAATTGGGGTGGGTGAGCGGACTCAGTGGTGCTCGGCGAGCGCGCCCTGGATGTAGCTGCAGGTCAGGAGCACGAACACATAGGCCTGGACGGCCTGGATGAAGAGCTCGAAGGCCGTCATGATGATGACCATCACGAACGAGACACCGGAGTACGCGATGCCGATGCCGTTCAGCATGTACCAGCTGGCGATCGTGAAGAGCAGCAGCAGCGTGTGGCCCGCGAACATGTTCGCGAAGAGTCGTACGGCGTGCGTGAACGGGCGGACCAGCAGGTTCGAGAAGAACTCGATGGTCATGGAGAGCGGCAGCACCGGGCCGAGCGTCTTGTCGTAGCCCGTCACGTTCTTGAAGAAGCCGACAAAGCCTTGCCGCTTGAACGTCAGCGAGACCCAGGTGATGTAGACGATGGCCGCCAGGACCATCGGGTACGCGATGATCGACGTCACCGGGAAGGCGGCGACCGGGACGATCGACCAGACGTTCATCATCCAGATGAAGAAGAACAGCGAGACGGCGAGCGGAACGTACTTCTCGCCGTCCTTCTTGCCGATCGTCTCGTAGACGATTCCGCGGCGCACGAAGTCGTAACCGGCCTCGGCCACCATCTGCAGCTTGCCCGGGACCAGCTTCGGCTTACGGAAAGCGGCCCAGAAGAAGCCCACCACGATAATGGAACCGAGCAGGGCGAGCAGCATCGGCTTGTTGAAGTAAAGGCCATTGCCGTCGGCGTCGCCCAAGAGCGGCTCGAAGAGGAACGAATGCAGGCCCGGAGCCGGGAAGCCACACCCGTCAAAAAGGTGGCAGTCGGTCTCGAAGGCGAGCACCGTCGTCGGGTCAGCACTCACCGCGGGCTCCTTCAGCGTGGCGCATAGGTACGGCAACCTCGTTGTGTCGGCGCGGCGCGCAGCCGCGGTTCGGCACTGGACTGGTGTTACGGATGTGGGGGCGGCTGGCAGGCATGGAGCCTCGCGAATGAGCAGGCGTCAGCTCAGATGCCCGCGCCCGCAGTGCCGCAGTTGGCACCGGACGATAGCAGGATCGCGAACGCGCACTTATACCGGCCCTACTCCTCACGACGACGAACCCTTGTTTCCGGGCTTCTCGCTGTTGGAGGAGTCAGGTTCGACGTAAAGCAGCTTGGCCTTCATGTGCGCACGGGTCTGAGCGGCGATCCATACCAGGGTCGTCGCGACCAGCGTGATGGCAAAGGCCTTGGGGTTGAACAGCGTCGTGTTCTTGAATGCGGCGACAAAGATGAACAGCAGCAGAATCTGTGCCGCATAGAGCATCAGACCCATGGCTTGGAACAGGTGCGGAAGAGACTTGGCGGTCCGTTCGAGGACCACAAGTCCGATCCCCATGAAGACGATCACAATCACCGTCGCGACAATGGCGCCGACTGCTCCCTTGCCACCCGCAACGACACCGCTGATGACGGCGGCGAGAACGCCGGCGCCGGCGGTGGGCAGGGCAACTTGGAGGAGTGTTCGGGCGTCATTGGACCGCATGGCGGCAGCTCCGCTGGTGGTGGGGGCATGAGTGTCGTCATGGACGAGCGTAGGCCCGGAGTGAGAGGGTTCCTCGCGCCAATGAGCCGTCGCACTACGGCCCTTCGACTCTGTCGCCGGGTTTCGTGAACGGTATCACAAACTATTTGATGAGGTCTTTACCTAGGGGTGTGCTAACCGTCACACATGAGAGTGACCCCGCGCGTGTGTGCAGGACAAGCCACCGTTATGTCTGGTATTAGGCGGCGATGTACCGACTCGTCAGCCGCGCGTCCCGGCCTTCCTCCGGTCCGGGAAGCGCGAACGGGGGCCGATGGCAGTCGCACCGTTGACGCCGTTGACGCCCACCGCGACGGGAGTGCGCTCCTCCTGCGGAGTCTCCGTCTCGTACGAGAGCGCGGGCACCGCGACCGGCTCGGGCAGCACCTTGCGGCGCCGGTAGCGCGGCGGCACGAAGGCCTCCGCCCATCGCGGAGCGCGCGGCGTGAAGCGCGGCAGCAGCAGAAGCACCAGGCCGACCGCGCTCAGCGCGACGATCAGCAGCACGATCCACATCGACGCCGAGTGCACGGAGTACGCGACGACGCCGAAGGCGATCAGCGCCGACCAGAAGTACATGATCAGGACCGCGCGGCTGTGCGAATGTCCGACCTCCAGGAGCCGGTGGTGAAGATGGCCACGGTCGGCGGCGAACGGCGACTGCCCGTTCCACGTACGCCGGACGATCGCGAGCAGCAGGTCGGCGACCGGGATCGCGATGATGGTCAGCGGCAGCAGCAGCGGGATGAAGACCGGCAGCGCGGCGTGCGTGGCCTGGCGGGTGCTGCCCTCGAAGATCTTCAGGGCGTCCGGGTCCACCTGGCCGGTCACCGAGATCGCGGCCGCGGCGAGCACCAGGCCGATCAGCATCGAGCCCGAGTCACCCATGAAGATCCGCGCTGGGTGCATGTTGTGCGGCAAAAAGCCCAGGCACATGCCCATCAGGATCGCGGTGAACAGGGTCGCGGGGGCGGCGGCCTCGATGCCGTAGCTGAACCAGATCCGGTACGCGTACAGGAAGAAGGCCGCGGCTGCGATGCAGACCATGCCTGCGGCGAGGCCGTCGAGTCCGTCCACGAAGTTCACCGCGTTGATGGTGATCACGACGAGGGCGACGGTCAGCAGCGTGCCCTGCCAGGAGGTCAGCGCGACGACGCCGACGCCGGGCACGGGGATCCACAGGATCGTCAGACCCTGGATCACCATCACACCCGCGGCGATCATCTGGCCGCCGAGCTTGATCAGGGCGTCGATCTCGAACTTGTCGTCCAGAACGCCGATGATCCAGATCAGGGCCGCGCCCGAGAGCAGCGCACGCGGTTCGTTGGACAGCTCGAAGACGCTGTTCAGATTCTGCAGATGATCGGCGACCAGCAGACCGGCGCACAGGCCGAAGAACATGGCGATACCGCCGAGTCGCGGTGTCGGCTCTCGGTGTACGTCTCGGGCACGGATCTGCGGCATCGCGCCGGTCGCGATGGCGAACTTCCGCACCGGACCGGTCAGCAGATAGGTCACCGCAGCCGTGACACAGAGCGTCAGCAGGTAATCACGCACGGGCTGCCCCACAGGAATCGCTGGCCATCTCAGCCCCACACCCTAGCTCTGGTAGCCACATGCTTGAGGACATACGGGCGGCGGCGATGGTTGCACGACTCGCGGCTACCCCGGATAAGGGGGAAATCTACCGGCCAGCGAGCGCACTTCCGCACGGACCTTTCTCGCCCCTTCTCCCTCTTCGCGCATCGCCGCAGTGAACAGCGCGGCGATGCGCGCCATCTCGGCTTCGCCCATGCCCTGAGTGGTCACCGCCGCGGTCCCCAGCCGGATACCACGTCCGTCTCCGTACGGCAGCGCGCAGGTGTCGAGAACCAGTCCGGCCGCGGCGAGCCGGCCGCGGGCCGTCCTGCCGTCCACGCCGAGCGGAGCCGGATCCGCGCTGATCAGATGGGTGTCGGTGCCGCCCGTCAGCACCGCGAAGCCCTCCCCCGCGAGCCCGTCGGCGAGCACCCGGGCATTGGCGACCACCTGGTGTGCGTACCGGGTGAACGCCGGGGTCGACGCCTCGCCGAAGGCAACGGCCTTGGCGGCGATCGTGTGCATCTGGGCGCCGCCCTGTGTGAAGGGGAACACTGCCCGGTCGATGCGCTCGGCCAGCTCGGACCCGCAAAGGATCATTCCGCCGCGCGGCCCGCGCAGCACCTTGTGGGTGGTGGCGCACACCACATCGGCGTACGGGACGGGGCTGGGGGCCGCGCCGCCCGCGATCAGGCCCATCGGGTGGGCGGCGTCGGCGATCAGATACGCGCCCACGTCGTCGGCGATCTCGCGGAAGGCCGCGTAGTCGGGGTGACGGGGGTACGAGATCGAGCCGCAGACGATGGCCTTGGGCTTGTGGTGCCGGGCCAGGGTGCGGACCTGCTCGTAGTCGATGAGGCCGGTGTCGGCGTCGATGCCGTATCCGACGAAGTCGAACCAGCGGCCGGAGAAGTTGGCCGGCGAGCCGTGGGTGAGATGACCGCCGTACGAGAGGCCCATGGCCAGGACCGTGTCGCCGGGCTTGAGCAGCGCCGCGTACGCCGCGAGGACCGCGGACGAGCCGGAGTGCGACTGCACATTGGCGTGCTGGGCACCGAACAGGGCCATGGCGCGCTCGACGGCGATCCGTTCGGCGGCGTCCACGAGTTCACAGCCGCCGTGGTGGCGGGCGCCGGGATAGCCCTCGGCGTACTTGTTGGCGAGCGGGGAGCCGAGGGCGGCGAGGACCGCGGGTGAGGTGAAGTTCTCCGCGGCGATGAGCTGAAGGCTGTCGCTCTGCCGGCCCAGTTCCCCCAGGATCACCTCGGCGATCTCGGGGTCCTGGCGGCGCAGGGCGTCGAAGTCCCCGCCGTGGTGGGTGATGCGGGCGGCGTCTGGTGCAGCGGTGACCGACATCTTGGGCTCCGGGGCCTCGCGTGGGGTGACGGCCCCTCCAATGTAGGCCGGGCCCCGCCGCCGCGCCCGCCATACAGGGTGCTCGGGGCTAGGGCCTGTGCGGCCGGTCTTGCCGGGCTCGCGTGCCCTGGCACGGCACTTCGCTGCGTTGTCGTCAGTCGCCGACGCTCCGCGTCGGCTCTCCCCCTGCCTTCGGCGGGGGGACCCCCATCCTCACGCCTTGCGATGCTCCCCCGTAGCCCTTCGGGCACGGGAGGTGCCCCCATCGCCAGACCCCGCTCACTCATCCGGCCTGATCCAAACGACAGGCCCTAGGCCAGCCGGATGGTGTCCCCGGAGACCGAGATCTGCTTCGGCGGAAGCGGTCTGGGTGCCGGGCCGCCGACCACCGCGGCGTCCTCGATGTTGTATTTGCTGCCGTGGCAGGGGCAGTCGATGGTGCCGTCGGCGACCTTGTTGACCGTGCAGCCCGCGTGTGTGCAGATCGCGGAGAAGGCCTTGAAGTCGCCCGCCTTCGCCTGGGTCACCACGACCTTCTGGTCCTTGAAGACCTTGCCGCCGCCCACCGGGATGTCGGAGGTCTTCGCGAGCTCCTCTCCGGCCGGGGCGTTCGCCGTGCCCGTGCCAGGCGCCGTCGGCTTTTCGGACGCCCCGGCCCCGCCGTCGTCGCCGTACTTGCTGCAGCCCAGCACCAGAGTCGCGGCGCCCGCCGCGCCCACCGTCAGGACCGTTCGTCGTCGGGCTTCCATGGCCAGCCGTCTCCCTATGTCGTGAACCCGACCGTGCGGAAGAACCACAGCGCCGAGGTCAGCCAGATCACCGTGAGGGTCGTGAAGACCGCTCCGCCGACGATCGGCAGCAGCCAGCCGGGCAGCCGTTCCGCTCGCAGCAGGAGCATCTTTGCGGTGAAGGCGCCGAAGAAGAAGCAACCGAGCAGCGAGTGCCACATCACGCGAGTGCTGTACGTCTGATAGCCCAATGCGTACAGGCAGTGGACGGCGACGGGCACGGCCAGCAGGAACGCGATCCGCCCCGACCAGCGGTGCAGTCCGGGCGTCCAGTGGGGCGCTCGTACGCCCGGCAGGCGTCCGTACATCGCGAGTGCCGAGACGATCTGTACGAGGGCGAAGGCGAAGGCCGCCGTGCCCAGCCAGGACTTGACCGCCCCGGTGCTGCTGAAGCCTGCCAGGTTGAAGGCCGTGCCCGCCGGGTCGTGCACCTTTCCGTACGCCCCGAGTCCCACCGCGACCGCGGCGGCCACGAGGGCCGGGACGAGGAAGCGCGCGGCGCCGGGGCGGGCGTGGCCGTTGGGGCCCGAGGGGAACGAGGCGGTGCGGGCGTTGGGGTCGACGGGGGGACCGAAGCTCATGACGCACCTCAGGGGACGACGGGGCGGGCGGTGAGCCGGGTGCCGTCCACCGTGGCGGCGCCGGACGCGGGGTCGATCCGGGGTGCGGCGGCGGGCTTGCCGTCGCGGGTGACGATGCCGACCTGGCGGCCGTCCTGCAGCACGATCCAGCCGCCGTCGATCTTCGCGCCGCGCACCTCGGCGGTGGCGCGGTACAGGCCGGACGGCTTGACCGCCCTGGCCGCCGTGAACTGCCAGGTCCTGTCCGCGATGCCGACCGTGCCGGTGATCTTCCCTGCGCTCAGGACACCGTCGAGCCGGGAGCCGTTCGCGCCGGTCAGCGCCATGCTGCCGTCGTCCTTGATGTCGCCCTTCAGCCAGGACTCCTGGGTGCGGCCGTCGCAGAAGTATCCGATCGCCTTTCCGTCGTGTACGGAAACGGCGACGGTGGCGGTGTCGTCTGCGGTACGGCCCGCGTAGTCGGAGTCGGCCGGCAGGGTCGCGGTGGGGGAGGGGGACGCGGGCGGCGCCGTACTCGGCGCGGGTGTTGCAGCAGGCGTGGTGGGGGGAGCGGTGGTCCCCTCGTACGAGGTCTTGGCGTTCGTCCCCGTCGTGGCATTGAGCGACAGCATGAAGATGCCCAGCAACAGCCCGGCCAGCAGCGTGAACAGTGGTCCTGACGGCTTCATGGGCGGCCTTCCCCGGGTGGTGGGGCGTGCGCAGACCCCTATGCAACTGCACCCGCAGCGCCGCGTCCAGTCGTACGCGCCCTCACGCCCAGGGCGTGAGCTCCCGTGCGTGCCCGTCGGCATCCCGGCACACCGTGAACACGGCGGTGACGGCCGCCCGCTCGATCGGCCCGTACACATGAGGGAAGAGCATGTCCTCGGAACCCTCCCAGCGGACCTCGGCGCCGAGCCCGGCCTCGTCGATCTGGAGGACCAGCAGGTCGGTCACGCCGCGGTAGGGGCCGTCGGCGATGGCGAGCGCGGCGGGCCCGTCGGGCGAGCAGTGCACGAAGCCCTCAGTGGTGAGGGAGGCCGGGGCGTACGGACGGTCCATGTCCGCCGTCCATTCGTCCACGGGCACGACATGAAAGAGCATGCCGCCAGTTGTAGCGCAACACCGGTCCCGGGACGGATCGCCCAGGTGGCGGAGGTGTTCCGTTTGGGTGACATTGACCATGTCCCACACCTCTTCCGAAGGGCAGGATCATGGCGGGAAGCGACCTCGGCAGCCTTCTGGGCAGCCTCCTCGGCGGCGGCCGGCAGGCCGGTGCCGGCGGCGGTGCCGGCAACATCCTCGGCGCGCTGCTGGGCGCACTCGGCGGAGGCGGTGGCGCAGGCGGTGCCGGGGGCAACCCCCTCGGCGCCCTGCTGAGCCAGCTCACCAAGGCCGGTCTCGGCGGCCAGACGCAATCCTGGGTCGGCACCGGCGAGAACCAGCCCGTCAGCGGTGGGCAGATCGCCGACGCCCTCCCGCAGGAGACGCTGCAGAAGGTCGCGCAGGAGAGCGGTGTGACGCCGGAACAGGCCGCCGACGAGATCGCGCAGTCGCTGCCGCAGGCCGTCGACAAGCTGACTCCGGGCGGCGAGATGCCGCCCGCCGGTGCCTCGCTGGAGGACCTCATCAAGCAGCAGCAGCTCTGACATCCCTGCCGAGCGGCGACCGCCCTCCGTCTCGGAGGGCGGTCGCCGCGGCCGTGTCCTGCGGCGCCTGACTACGCTGAATGGAGCACTCGCACAGGTAAGGAGCACGACGTGGCGGTACGAGCGGTCCGTGGAGCCGTCCAGCTGGAACGGGACGACGCCGGACACATGGACGAGCAGGTCAGCGAACTGCTCACCGCTGTGCTCGAGCGGAACGGACTCGTCGCGGACGACCTGATCAGCGTCTGGTTCACGGCCACGCCCGATCTGCACAGCGACTTCCCGGCCGCCGCGGCGCGCAAGCTCGGCATCGTCGACGTCCCGCTGATCTGTGCGCAGGAGCTGGACATCGTGGGCGCCATGCCCCGCGTCGTACGGATCCTCGCGCATGTCGAGTCCGACCTGCCCAAATCCGAGATCGCGCACGTGTACCTCGGTGCCGCGGCCGCCCTGCGCAAGGACATCGCCCAGTGAGAACCGCCGTCGTCATCGGAACCGGCCTGATCGGCACCTCGGCGGCCCAGGCCCTCGCGGGCCGCGGAGTCACCGTCCACCTCATGGACCACGACCCGGAGCGGGCCCGTACCGCGGCCGCGCTCGGCGCGGGGACGGACGAGCCGCCGGAGGGCCGTGTCGACCTCGCGATCGTCGCCGTACCGCCCGCGCATGTCGCCACCGCGCTCGCCGAAGCGATGCGAGCCGGGGTCGCGCGCGGCTACCTCGACGTGGCGAGCGTCAAGGGAGGCCCGCGCCGCGAGCTGGAGGCCCTGGGCGTCGACCTCAGCGCCTACATCGGCACGCACCCGATGTCGGGCAAGGAGCGCTCGGGTCCGCTCGCCGCGACCGCGGACCTCTTCGAGGGCCGTCCGTGGGTGCTCACGCCCACCCGTGACACGGACACCGAGGTCCTCAACCTCGCCCTGGAACTGGTCGCGCTCTGCCGTGCCGTCCCGGTGGTCATGGACGCCGACGCCCACGACCGGGCGGTCGCTCTCGTCTCCCACACCCCGCAGCTGATCTCCTCGATGGTCGCGGCGCGGCTCGAGGACGCGGACGACACGGCGGTACGGCTCTGTGGCCAGGGCATCCGCGACGTCACCCGGATCGCGGCGTCCGACCCCCGGATGTGGGTCGAGATCCTCTCCGCGAACCCGGGCCCGGTGGCCGACGTGCTGGCCGGCGTCGCGGCGGACTTGGACGAGACGGTTCAGGCGCTGCGGGCCCTGCAGTCCTCGGACGAGTCCAAGCGCCAGGGCGGCACCGAGGGCATCGAGGACGTCCTGCGCCGCGGCAACGCGGGCCGCGTCCGGGTCCCCGGCAAGCACGGGCAGGCCCCGACGTCGTACGAGATCGTGGCGGTCCTGATCAGCGACCAGCCCGGCGAACTGGCCCGGATCTTCGCGGACGCGGGCCGCGCGGGCGTGAACATCGAAGACGTCCGCATCGAGCACGCGACGGGCCAGCAGGCGGGTCTCGTGCAACTGATGGTGGAACCGGCGGCAGCGCCGGTCCTGACGGCGTCGTTGCGGGAGCGGGGCTGGTCCATCCGGCAGTGACCACTGCGTCGGGAGGTGGGCGCGGGGCTGGTCCATCCGGCAGTGGGCGCCGCCCCCGGACCCCGCTCCTCAACCGCCGGAGGGGCTTGAATTTCCGTTCCGCCGTACGTGTGTAAAGACGGGCCCAAGTACTCGGTAACCTTGTTCAGGGCCCACCGGCAATTCCGCCTGCCCTCTCCGCGTACCAGGAAGGTGTCCGACACCGTGGAATCCGTGATCGTCGCCATCGACGGCCCCTCCGGCACGGGCAAGTCGAGCACCTCCAAGGCTGTCGCCGCGGCCCTGGGGCTGAGCTACCTGGACACCGGTGCCCAGTACCGGGCGATCACCTGGTGGATGATCAGCAACGGCGTCGACATCCAGGACCCCATGGCGATCGCGACCGCCGCCGGCAAGCCCGTCATCGTCTCCGGCACCGACCCCGCCGTCCCCGCCATCACCGTCGACGGCGAGGACGCCTCCGGGCCGATCCGTACCCAGGACGTCACCTCCAAGGTGAGCGCCGTCAGCGCCGTGCCCGAGGTGCGTGCCCGGATCACCGAGCTGCAGCGTTCCATCGCCGCGGCCGCCGAGAAGGGCATCGTCGTCGAGGGGCGCGACATCGGCACCACCGTCCTGCCCGACGCGGACCTGAAGATCTTCCTGACCGCCTCGCCCGAGGCCCGCGCCGCCCGCCGCAGCGGGGAGCTCAAGGGCTCCGACATCGCGGCCACCAGGGAAGCCCTGATCAAGCGGGACGCGGCCGACTCCAGCCGTAAGACCTCCCCGCTCGCCAAGGCGGACGACGCGGTCGAGGTGGACACCACCGGCCTGACCTTGCAGCAGGTCATCGAGTGCGTCGTCACCCTCGTCGAGGAGAAGCGGGCCGCGCGGTGACCGCACCGTCCGAGAAGGGCGTACCGTCCGAGAAGGGCGCGGCGGTCGGACGGGGCATCGGCATCGGGCTCATGTACGGGCTGTGGCGGCCGCGGGTGCTCGGCGCCTGGCGGGTCCCGGCGGCCGGTCCCGTGATCCTCGCCGTGAACCACTCGCACGCCATCGACGGGCCGATGCTGATGGGCACCGCGCCCAGGCCCGTGCACTTCCTGATCAAGAAGGAGGCGTTCGTCGGCCCCCTCGACCCGTTCCTGCTGGGAATCGGTCAGCTGAAGGTGGACCGTACGAGCACTGACCGGACCGCCGTCACCAACGCGCTCGGCGTGCTGGAGAACGGCGGCGTCCTCGGGATATTTCCCGAGGGCACCCGGGGCGAGGGAGACTTCGCCTCGCTGCGCGCGGGGCTCGCGTACTTCGCCGTACGCTCCGGCGCCCCGATCGTCCCGGTGGCGGTGCTGGGAAGCACCGAGCGCCGCGGACGGTTGATACGGACACTGCCTCCGCTGCGCAGCCGGGTCGACGTCGTCTTCGGCGACGGCTTCGAGGCGGGCGACGGCAGCGGCCGCCGTACGCGCAAGGCTCTGGACGAGGCGACCGTACGGATCCAGGAGCGGCTGACCGCCCACCTGGAAAACGCCAAGCGTCTTACCGGGCGCTAGGTAAGACTTGAGTAGTGGACCGCGCGATCGCGGGCCATCGATGATGCAACGTAACGAGGTACGCACTTCATGAACGACCAGATCCACTCCGGCGACGAGCACGAGCACGGAGCGCTTGGCGACGCCGAGTACGCGGAGTTCATGGAGCTCGCCGCGGAAGAGGGCTTCGACCTCGAGGACGTCGAGGACGCGATCGGCGAGGCCGGTCACGGCCCGCTGCCCGTCCTCGCCGTCGTCGGCCGCCCCAATGTCGGCAAGTCGACCCTGGTGAACCGCATCATCGGCCGCCGTGAGGCCGTCGTCGAGGACAAGCCGGGCGTCACCCGCGACCGTGTCACCTACGAGGCCGAGTGGGCGGGCCGCCGCTTCAAGGTCGTCGACACCGGCGGCTGGGAGCAGGACGTCCTCGGCATCGACGCCTCCGTCGCCGCCCAGGCCGAGTACGCCATCGAGGCCGCCGACGCGGTCGTCTTCGTCGTGGACTCCACGGTCGGCGCGACCGACACCGACGAGGCCGTCGTCAAGCTGCTGCGCCGGGCCGGCAAGCCCGTCGTGCTCTGCGCCAACAAGGTCGACGGACCCAGCGGCGAGGCCGACGCCACCGCCCTGTGGTCGCTCGGCCTGGGCCAGCCGCACCCCGTCTCCTCGCTGCACGGCCGCGGTACGGGCGACATGCTCGACGCCGTCCTGGAGGCGCTGCCCGAGGCCCCGGCCCAGACCTTCGGCAACGCCGTGGGCGGCCCGCGCCGTATCGCCCTGATCGGCCGCCCGAACGTCGGCAAGTCCTCGCTCCTGAACAAGGTCGCCAACGAGGACCGCGTCGTCGTCAACGAACTGGCCGGCACCACCCGCGACCCGGTCGACGAGCTGATCCAACTCGGCGGCATCACCTGGAAGTTCATCGACACGGCGGGTATCCGCCGCCGGGTCCACCTCCAGGAGGGCGCGGACTACTACGCCTCCCTGCGCACCGCCGCCGCCGTCGAGAAGGCGGAGGTCGCGGTCGTCCTGATCGACGCCAGCGAGTCCATCAGCGTCCAGGACCAGCGGATCATCACGATGGCCGTCGAGGCGGGCCGTGCCATGGTCATCGCGTACAACAAGTGGGACACCCTCGACGAGGAGCGCCGCTACTACCTGGAGCGCGAGATCGAGACCGAGCTCGCGCAGATCTCCTGGGCGCCGCGGGTCAATGTGTCGGCCGTCACCGGTCGACACATGGAGAAGCTGGTCCCCGCGATCGAGACCGCGATCGCCGGCTGGGAGACGCGTATCCCGACGGGCCGGCTGAACGCCTTCCTCGGCGAGATCGTCGCCTCGCACCCGCACCCGATCCGCGGTGGCAAGCAGCCCCGCATCCTCTTCGGCACCCAGGCGGGCACCAAGCCGCCGCGGTTCGTGCTCTTCGCCTCCGGCTTCCTGGAGCACGGCTACCGGCGCTTCGTCGAGCGCCGTCTGCGCGAGGAGTTCAGCTTCGAAGGCACCCCGATCCACATCTCGGTGCGGGTGCGTGAGAAGCGCGGCCGCAAGAAGTGACGTACGAGTGACGTGAACGAAGGCGCTGCCCCGGACCGATCTCCCGGTCCGGGGCAGCGCCTTCGTCTGCGTCTGCGTCAGATGCCCCGGCGGGGGGCGGGCGGCAGCGCGGCCGGCACATGCGTGCCCGTGTGCGGACGGTTTCCGGGGTAGGGCTGCCAGCTGCCCGGAGGGGTCTGATGCACCGGGTGAACGGGACTCAGATGGCCGCCGAGCCCGCCCCGGCTGCCGTGCAGCCCGGTGCCGAAGGACCTGAAGCCGAGATCCTCCTCCCCGCTCCGGTCGCCCGGCAGGGCCCTGAACGACCTGCGGTACTCGGAGTACAGCGCGTCGTAGATCGGGGTGGGCGAGTGGCCGGACGTCGAGTCATGCGCGGGACGCATGGCGGGGATCTGACTCTGATACGGCTGGCGGGAGGGGTCGTATGAGTGCACGTACGTGCAACGACCCGGCCGTCGGACAGATGCGGGCTGCACGGAGCTGGATTGTTCCGGGCGACGCGCGCAAAAGTAAGCCGGGGGACGTTTCCGCACCCCCGGCACGTCATACGCCCCGTCACGCGCCGCTCGGGCAGCGCGCCCGCACCGGGCCTGTCAGGTGCCGGCGAGCGGCATCGTCGCGGCCACCAGACGACCGCCCGCGGCGGCCTTCTCCAGCGCATCGCGCAGCAGGTCCTCGCGCGGCTGCTGGCCGATCGAGCCGACCGGGGCGGCGAACACCAACACCGTGTGCGACTTGTTGGCGGCCGCGCGCCAGCCGTCGGTGACCTGGAGCGGCTGATGGGCCTGCCACCAGGCGACCGGGCTGCCGCCGCCGGTGCCCGGCTGGAGCACGGCGTGCAGCTGGCCCATGGCGACCAGGACGGACCAGCCGTGCAGCGGGGTGGTGGGCCGCCGGCTCACCTCGGAGATCGGCATGAAGCCCTGCTCGATGAGGAGCGGGAGGAAGTCGTCCCCGCCGTTGCCGGTCGTGCCGGGACGGGCGATGGGTGCGGTCGGCTCGACGACGAGGGCGGGGTGCAGCTCGCCCTCGATCAGTACGAGACCGCTGGTGATTCCGAGCACGGCCTGTTCCGGACCGGCGGTGCCCGGGGCGGCACCGGGCACCGCCGGCTCCTCGCCGGTGATGGACCGTACGGCGCCCTGCAGTTGGTCCTCGGCGACCTGGACGACCTGGGAGGGGATGCACGTGGCGTGAGCGAAGGCGAGAACGGCGGTCTCGTCCCCGACGAACAGCACGGTGCTGGTGCGTTCCTGTTCGGAGTCGCCCGGGGTACGGCAGGAGGTGCAGTCGTAGCTGCCCGGGGCGTTCTCGCCGGCGAGCAACCGGTCGGCTTCTTCGTCGCCGATCTCGGCGCGGACGTCCTGGCTGACGTCGAGCATGCGCGGCACGGGTGGCTCCTCGGACTTGATCATGTGTGCCGGGCGGGTCCCGGCTCATAAAGAGCTCAACGGGTGATCTGTGGCCGGAGTCACGCACGGAGAGGAACGGAATCGAACCATCCGGCGCAAGCGGTGAGACGGCGGGCGGAATTGACTACTCACGGTCAACTGGTGCCGGGTGCATGGAAGTTGGGGCCGTGAGGCGGCTCACAGATCGGCTCGTCGGGAGGTCGACAAATCATGAAATCAGCGAATCAAGTGGGTGGCTTGATTTCGCCGCTACTTCAGGTAACGGGCAACTGGCCTGGAATGACAGGGGATTGGTTGATACCGGAGGGCTGCACTGCCTAGATTCCTCCGCCGTGTGCAGAGAGCACCACCCGGGACAGCCCGCCAGGCCGCACAGCCAGTGCGGTACACGGCACCACCGAGGCACCACCACCTCAGGCGGGCTGGGCGGAGCGGACACAGGCGCCGGATGCGCCGAGGACCGCACCGCCTTGAGGGACCCCGGGTCCTTCGAGAGGAATTTGATGTTCACGAGTTCCCGTTCCATACGTAGGCGTGACACGGCGGCGCTGGTCAGCGCCGCGCTGGTGGCACCGCTGGCACTGCTCGCCGCGACCACGGGCGAGGCCCGGGCGGCGGACACCGGAGTATGGGACCGCATCGCAGCGTGCGAGAGCGGCGGAAACTGGCACATCAACACGGGCAACGGCTACTACGGCGGGCTGCAGTTCTCCGCCGGGACCTGGCGTGCCTACGGCGGCGGGGCGTACGCGTCCACCGCGGACCGGGCGAGCAAGGGGCAGCAGATCGCGGTGGCGGCGAGGGTCCAGCGGGCGCAGGGGTGGGGCGCATGGCCCACCTGCGCGGCGCGGGCCGGGGCATACGGCAAGGCGCCGGCGGCGCCCAAGTCCGCCTCGCACAAGCCCGCCTCACGGAAGTCCGCGGCCCCGAAGTCCTCGGCTCCCAAGTCGTTCGTTCCGGCAAAGGCGCCGGAGCGACGGGCCTCGGGCCACACCGACCGCGGCAGCGCCCGCGGCGTCGACTACACCGTCCGGCGCGGCGACACCCTGAGCGGGATCGCGGCGGCGCACGGCACGGACTGGCGCGCCCTGTACGCCGCCAACAAGGCCGTCATCGGCGGCGATCCGAACCTCATCGTGCCGGGTCAGAAGCTCGTGCTCTGAGGTGATGAACGGCAGCCCCGCCCGGGTCCGACCGGGTGGGGCTGCCCGCCGCCCGAGCGCGGCACCGGCTCTCGCGGGACCGAGGTGCCTAGCGTGACCCGATGTCGAAGATCAGCTTCAGGCCCGCGGTGCTGGTGGCCGTGCTGCTCGCGCTCGTACCTCTGAGCCGTGCGTACGCCGCGCCTCCGCGCCCGCCACCGCCCGCTCCCGGCCCGCCGGGTGTCGGCGTCGGCGGCGAGCCGGCGACGTCCGACTGCGCCGCCGTCGGGTGGCCCTGGAGCTGTGTCGCCGAGTGCGAGAGCGGCGGCCGCTGGGACGCCAATACGGGCAACGGCTTCTACGGCGGGCTGCAGTTCTGGCAGCCGACGTGGATCGATTACGGCGGCCTCGTGTACGCGCCGCGCGCCGACCTCGCGACCCGCACGCAGCAGATCACGGTTGCGGAGGACGTGCTGCGTACCCAGGGCTGGGAAGCCTGGCCCGTCTGCTCCAGGAGATACGGCCTCCACGGCCGCGTCCACACCGTCCAGCCGGGCGACACGCTCTTCTCGATCGCGGTGCGCTTCGGGGCCAAGGGCGGGTGGCAGGCCCTCTACGCGGCCAACAAGGACGTCATCGGGAGCTCGCCGGACCGGCTGAAGGTGGGCATGATGCTGGCTATTGGGGGGTGAGCTCGGCGGGCTCGCCGCTGAACACGACGGCGCCGCGGCGCAGTTCATGGACGAGGACCGGCGTCCGGCCCTTGCCGACTCCGGGCGGCAGGCGCTGCTCGGCGACGACGACCGCCGCGTCGAGGGCGCGCAGCAGCTCGTACGTACGGGCCGCGACGGGCGGTGACATGCCCTGGGCGGGCTCGTCGATGAGGATGACGCGGGCGGGTGACAGCAGGGCCCGCGAGACCGCGAGCATGCGCTGCTCGCCGCCGGAGAGAGTACCCGCGCGGTGGGCGAGGAGCGGGCGGAGCGCGGGGTAGCCGTCGACGGCACGGGCGAAGTCTCCGTCCGGCGCGGCGAGTTCGAGGTTCTCGGCGACGGTGAGGGTGTCGTACACGGCACGCAGATCCGGTACGAAGCACAGTCCGCGGCGGGCCCGTTCGTGGGCGTGCAGGCCGGTCACGTCGGCGCCGCGCCACATCACCCGGCCGGCGGAGAGCGGCACGGTCCCGGCGAGGGCGCGCAGCACGGTGGTACGGCCCGAGCCGTTGCGCCCGATCAGCACGGTGAGGGCGGCAGCGGGTAAGGGCAGATGGACGCCGTGCAGGGCCTCGAGGGGGCCGTAGCGTACGCGGGCGTCGCGGAGTTCGATCTCGACGGTCATCGCACGATCCGCCCCGCCTCCATGACATGCACGGTGTGCGCGATACGGGCGACGAGGTCGAGATCGTGCTCGACGACGAGCACGGCCATCCCGTCCGCGGCGAGCGCACCGAGGATCCGGGCGAGGGCCTCCGCCTCGACGGCATCGAGCCCGGCGGCGGGCTCGTCGAGCAGCAGCGTGTGCGGCCCCCCGGCAAGCGCCCGCCCCAACTCGACGCGCCGCAGGGCCCCGGTGGACAGCCCGGCGGCGGCCATGTCCCGCACGGGCCCGTCGAGCCCGAGCAGCCGCAGTACGGGCTCGACGGCTGCGGGGTCGCGCCGGCGCCCCTGCTCGGCGCCGATGCGTACGTTCTCCTCGACGGTCAGGGAGGGAAACACGGCGAGCTGCTGAAAGGTCCGGGCAATCCCGAGCCGCGTCCGCGCGTGCGCGGCGCGCCGCGTGATGTCGACGCCATCGAGCTCGACGCGGCCCCGGTCGGGCCGGAGGGTTCCGCAGAGACAGTTGAAGAGGGTGGTCTTTCCGGCCCCGTTGGCCCCGACGAGGGCGGTGACCTGGCCGGTGGGCAGGACGAGATCGACACCGTCGAGGGCGACGTAGTCGCGGTACCGCAGCCGCACGCCGCGGGCGACGAGGGTGTGCGCGGGAGGTGGCACGACCACGCGGCGCCCGCGCCCACCCCTGCCGCCCGGCGGAGGGCTCCCGGTTTCGCCGGAACGAACACCCGGCCGGGGCCCGGGCGCCGGGCTCGCGGCTTCGCCGGTGCCGGGGGTGGGCTTGTCCGCCCGGTCGGGTCCGGGGCGGCCTTCGGCGCGCCCGGCCGAGGGGCTCGTGGTTTCGCCGGAGCGAACACCCGGCCGGGACCCTGGTGTTGCGGGCCCGTGGCCGGGCGCCGGGCGCCCGCCTTCGCCGGAGTCCGACGGCTTCGGCGGGGGTGAGCCGGGGGCCTCACCCGGACCGGCCGCCGGACGGCTTGGCCCCGGCGCGGGTGTTGGTCCGGTACGGGCCGTCGGTGGGCGGGCTTCGCCCCGCTCGGGCGAGCGGGGCGCGGGCTTGTAGGTACGAGGGCTCCGCCCTGGCGCGGCTGTCGGTGCCGAACCCGCCGCCCGGACGCGGACCTCGTCCCGCGGGGCGACCGAACCCGTCGTCCGCGTCCGCCCCCGGCCCAGCCCCCGCAGGGCCCACCCCGCGGCGTCCGGGAAGCGGCCGATCAGGATGGCCAGGATGCCGATGACCGCCGCCGCCACGCCGCCGCGGGCGCCCGCGTCCAGGCCTACCAGGAGTGCCGCCGCTGCCAGGGGGCCCACGAGGTTGTCCGCGCCCAGGACCACCACCGCGGCGAACCAGAGCAGGCCGCGTACCGGGTCGTACGCCTCGGGGTCGAAGGCGCGCAGGCCCATTCCCAGCAGGCTGCCGCCCAGGGCTGCCAGCGCCGCGCCCAGGACGAAGGCCAGGAGTTTCAGGGACGCAACGCGGACGCCCGCCGCCGACGCGCCCGGCTCGTGGTCGCGCAGGGCCGCCAGCGCGCGGCCCGTCCGGCCCCGGCGCAGTGCCGAGACGGCGAGCAGCGCACCGGCCAGGACGGCCAGTTCGACCACGTAGTACGCGCGGTCGGACGTCAGACCCGACGGGCGCGACAGTGAGAGCCCCGCCGTCGCGTACGGCTGCGCGAAGACGAAGCGGCTCACGCCCACCCCCACCGCCAGCGTCGCGAGCGCCAGCGCCAGACCGTGGCGGCCGATCGCCGGCCACCCCGTCAGCAGTCCCAGGGGAGCGACCAGCAGGACCGCGACGACCAGGGCGAGCAGTTCGGGCATCGCGGGCAGGCCCGGGAAGCGCCCGGCCGCCAGCAGTGCCGTGAAGAGCGCGCCGAGGCCCGCGTATGCCGCCTGGCCCAGCGAGATCTGGCCGCCGCGCCCCGTCACCACCACCAGCGACAGCAGGATCACCGCCAGCGCGGGGACCTGGATCGAGGTGTGCAGGTCCGAGCCAGCGAAGCCGAGGGGGAGCAGGAACAGGATTCCGGTCACCAGCCAGACGACGCCGGGCACGCGTACCGCGGGCGCCGCCGTCCGCGTCACCGTGCCCTGTTCCCCCACCCCCGGCAGCATCAGCGCCGCGATCAGCAGCGCCACCACGAAGAGGTTCGCGCCCACCGCCTGGAGCAGCGGCTCGCCCCACCCCGAGGGGTGCAGCCGCGTCAGCTGGGCCTGCGCCACGCCGATCGCCAGCGCCGCGGCCACCGCCACCGCCAGGCTCTGCATCCGGGCGATCACCGCGACCGCGATCACCTCGACGACCAGCAGCGGCAGCCCGTACGGATCGAGGCGTACGTAGGGAGCGAGCAGCACCCCCGTAAGACCGGCCGTGAACGAGCCGAACGCCCAGCCCACGGCCGACACCCGGTCCGCGTCGATCCCGCCCAGCGCCGCGAGCGCCCGGTTGTCGACGACCGCGCGCAGCTCACGGCCGAAGCGGGTCCACCGGGTGACCGCCGTGACCAGAACGGCGAGCAGCAGTACGGCGCCGAGCTGCACCCATGGATCGTCCGGCAGCAGTTGCGGCACATCGGCCCGCGCCCCGTTGCCCCACACCAGCGCCGCGCCCCCGACGAGCAGCACGAACACACCGATGGACGCCACGAGAGCCCGTGCCGGGTCCACTTCCGACACCGCGATCGGGCGGAAGACGAGCCGGTCCAGGACCAGGCCGATCGCGGGAGCGACGACCAGCAGCGTGACCGCAGCGGCCAGCGGCAACGGCCAGCCCCACTCCACCGCGAACTCCCGCAGCACATACGCGCAGACCATCGCGATCGCACCCTGCGCCAGATTCAGTACGCCCGTCGCCCGGTAGGTGACGATCAGCCCGATCCCGGTGAGCGCGGCCGCACTGCCGACCGCGAGCCCCGCGAGGGTGAGGTCGTACGTCAGCGAGCTCACCCGGTCAGATCCGGGGCTCGCACACGGGGCACGGGCCCAGCGCGCGGTCGCCCACCCGCTCCACCTCCGGTTTGCCCGCGACGAGCGGGCAGTCGGGCCGGTGCGCCAGCGTCCCGCCCGGCACGCACACCACAGGACCGTCCGAGGAGGGGGGCTCGAAGGGCGGCACGTTCGGCGAGGCCGCGGGCGCCTGTGGGACCTCGGCCTCCTCACGTACCCCCGCAGCCACGCGCCCCGCCGCCGCGAGCAGCACCGCCCCCACCACCAGCAGCGCCGCACCCGGTACCGTGCAGGAGGCCAGATAGGGGATCTGCCGCCCGGCGAAGCGCTCGCCGGACACTCCGTACCAGCCGATCACGCACAGCACCGCGCCTCCGGCGGCAGCCGCGAGCCCGCCCCACCACAGCAGTCGGGACGTCGGCATCGCAGGGCCCTCCCGGTCCGCTGATGGTCTGACGTTGGTCTGACGTTGGTCTGGCAATGGTCTGGTGATGTACGCCGATTCCTTGCACTATGCCCTGAACCGACAGACGCTGGAAGCCGACAACCGGTGGTGAGCCAGATGGTCCATGTCAGGCACCCCAGAATCGCGGCATGGGCGGCCGCCGCGGTCCTGATACTCGTACCGGCCGCGGCAGGATGCTCGGACGACGGCGGCGGCGGGTCCAAGGCATCGCCGACCCCGTCCGCGACGGCCCCGCCCTCCAGCAGCGCCCCGGCGGCGAACGGACCCGCCGACCCCGCCGCGGCCAAGGCGGAGATCGAGAAGAACTGGACGACGTTCTTCGACCCCAAGGCGACCACGGATGCCAAGGCCAAGGTGCTGGAGAACGGCGACCAACTGCGGCCGCTGCTCGCCGCGTTCAGCGGCGACAAGAACGCCGCGCAGTCCTCGGCCAAGGTCACGGCCGTGCAGTTCACCTCGGCCACCGACGCCACCGTCACCTACGACCTGCTGGTTGGCGGCACCCCGGCCCTGCCCGGCTCCAAGGGCACCGCGATCTACCAGGACCAGACCTGGAAGGTGTCCGTGAAGACGCTGTGTGCCCTGGTCAAGCTCAGCGGCAATGCGGCCGCGCCGGGCTGCTGAAGCCCTGCTGCTCGCGGCCCTCCTGACGGGGAGTGCCGCCTGCGGCAGCCGGTTGCCCGAGAGCGCCTTCGAGAACTCCTCGTCACCCGTACGCAGCAGCGGCGCCGAACCGGTCCGCGTCGGGATCATCAGCAGCGCCACCAGCCCGGTCGGCGGCGCCGCCTTCAACGGACCGGGAGAGGGTGCCAAGGCCTACTTCGACGCGCTGAACGCCAAGGGCGGTATCGGCGGCCGCCGTGTCGAGGTGATCACCTGCGACGACGGCGGCAGCGGCGTCGGCAACAACGAGTGCGTGCACAAGCTGATCGACGAGAAGCGGGTCTTCGCCCTCGTCGCCACCACCGCACTCGACTACGCGGGCGCTCCCCTCGTCTCCAAGGCCGGCGTCCCCGACATCGGCGGCCAGCCGATCGGCCCCGCGTACGACACGTATCCGCATCTGTACGGGATCTACGGCAGCCTCGCCCCGCGCACCGGCGACGCCCCCGGCTGGCACGGCACCCTCTACGGCGGCACCGAGGTCTACCGCTACTTCAAGAGCGCCCAGGGCGCCCGCACCGCCGCCGTTGTCTCCTACAACCAGGCCTCGTCGGCCGCGTACGCCCGGCTGATCACCCAGGGCCTGAAGGCCGAGGGCTATCGCGTCGTCACCGAGCAGGTCGACTTCGCGCTGCCGAACTTCCGCGCGGTGGCCGCCGATCTCCAGCAGCAGAACGCCGACCTGGTCTTCGACGCGATGGACACGCACGGCAACGCCCAGCTGTGCGAGGCGATGGATGCCGTCGGCGTGCATGTCACCGCCAAGGTCACCAACGTCCAGAACTGGGCCTCCTCGGTACCGAAGGACTTCAAGAACGCGCCGAGCTGCCGCAACGCCCTGTGGGTCACCGGATCGAGCCGCAACTACGACGACGCGAGTCAGCCCGCTGTACGTGAATTCCGCGAGGCGATGCAGGGCCGCGAGCTCTCCCAGTGGCAGCTGGAGGGCTGGGCCGCGGCCATGTGGTTCACCGACGCGGCCCGCTCCTGCGCGGCGGATCTCACGCGTGACTGCGTGGAGCGCTTCGTCAACCGGCCGGAGCCGTACACCGCGCGCGGCCTGCTGCTGCCCGTGGTCTTCGAGAAACTGGCCGAGCCGCCCAAGACCCGCCGCACCTGTCTGTCGGTGGCACGCTGGCAGGACGGCAAGGGCTGGGTCACCCAGGGAGGCGACATGACCAAGAACTGCTTCACCGTGCCCCAGCTCCCCTATCGGCCCTAGTGGCCAAGTACAGTCCGTCTCTGCACACATGAATAACGGGGGTCGCTGCGGCGCATGCACATCTCTTTTCTGCTCCACAACGCGTACGGCATCGGCGGCACCATCCGGACGACGTTCAATCTCGCCCGGGTCCTGGCCGAGCGCCATGACGTCGAGATCGTCTCCGTTTTCCGTCACCGCGACGAACCGATGATGGGCGCGCCCGCCGGCGTCACCATGAAGCACCTCGTGGATCTGCGCACCAAGAGCCCCGGCTACGACGGCAACCACCCGGACCACAAGCGCCCCGCCCGCGTCTTCCCGCGCGGCGACGGCCGCTACAAGCAGTACAGCCGCCTCACCGACGCGCGGATCGCCGCCCATCTCGGCTCCCTGCGGGCCGATGTCGTCGTCGGCACCCGCCCCGGGCTCAATGTGCACATCGCCCGCCAGACCCGGCGCGGCCCGGTCCGTATCGCCCAGGAACACCTCACGCTGGACAGCCACGGCTACCGGCTGCGCCGCGAGATCGGGCACCGCTACCCGCTCCTCGACGCGGTCACCACGGTCACCGAGGCGGACGCGCGGGCCTACCGCTCCCAGCTGAAGCTGCCCGGCGTACGGATCGTCTCCGTGCCCAACAGCGTGCCAGCGCCCACAGTCGCGCCCGCCGACTCGACCAGCACATGGGTCGTCGCGGCCGGCCGGCTGACCAAGGTCAAGCGGTACGACCTGCTGGTCAAGGCCTTCTCCAAGGTGGTCGCCGCCCACCCCGACTGGCGGCTGCGGATCTACGGCGGCGGGGACGCGACCGGCAACGAGAGAAACGCGCTGCTCGCCCTCGTCGAGGAGCGCCAACTGCACAACCACGTCTTCCTGATGGGACCGGCCAACCCGCTGGAGCCGGAGTGGGTCAAGGGCTCGATCGCCGCCGTCACCTCCAGCCTGGAGTCCTTCGGCATGACCATCGTCGAGGCGATGCGCTGCGGTGTCCCCGTCGTCTCGACCGACTGTCCGCACGGGCCCGGCGAGATCATCGAGGACGGCGTCGACGGACGGCTGGTGCCGGTCGGTGACGTGGACGCGATCGCCGACGCCCTGCTCGGGCTGATCGAGGACGACGAACTGCGGCGGCGCACCGGGCAGGCGGCGCTCGCCGCCTCCGCGCGCTTCGACCCGGAGCGGATCGCCGAGCGCCACGAGGCCCTGTTCACCGAGCTGGCCGGACGCGGAGGGCGGGGATTCTGGCGCGGCGCGGTACGCGACACGCTGCACCGCGGCAGGAGCGCGCTGTACGACCGGATCTACTCCGCGCGCTACCGGGCCTCCGACCTGATCCGTAAGGGAAAGAAGTCCTGATGACCACGGACACCGAGCGCCGTACGCCGCGCGCCGACTGCATTGCCGATTCCGCGGGTGCCGTCACCTTCGACCTGGCGGGGTCCTGCGCCCCGGGCGCCGAGCTCGTGCTGAAGCGGCGGGGCGGCGAGGGGGAGCAGGACGAGACGCGTCTGCCGCTCACCTCGTCGGCTGACGGGACGTCGCGTGCCGTGCTGCCCGGCACGGTCGAACTGGCCGAGGGCCGCTGGGACGCGTATGTCGGCGACGAGCCCGTCGAGTCCGGCATCCGCGACGTCCGGGCTCTCCTCGACCGCACGCCCGACACCGACCGGATCGCCGTGCGCGTCCCGTATCCCACGGCGGAAGGCGGGCTCGCGCTGCGCTGCTGGGTGCGCGCACCGCACGCGGAGGCGGGCGACATCGGCCTGGTGCCGGAGCACTGCGCGATGACGGTGGAGGGCCGGCTGTACGGAGCCGAGGCCGGCGAGGGAGCGGTCGCCGAGGCACGCCTGCGCGGCGGTGACCTGATCCACCGGGTCCCGGTGTCGGGGGAGGGCAGCGCCTTCGCCTTCACCCTGCCGTACGGCCCGCTGGCGGAGGCGTCGGGCGGCAAGGACCAGTGGTGGGACCTGTGGCTGGTGCCGGCGGCGGGAGGCGGCGGGATGCGGGTCGCCCGCGTGCTCGACGACGTCTGGGACAAGACGAATGTCTTCGTGTACCCGAAGCACCGGACGGACAGCGAGCAGTTTGCCCAGCCCTGCTACACCGGCGACAACGACCTCTGCGTACGCCTCACCGCAGCGCGCTGACGGGGCCGCTGCGCGAAAGGCCCGCCGCAGGCGCCCCCTCGCGGACCGTACCTGTCCTCAACCCCTGTCACACTCGAACCCATGTTGGAGACCTCCGCAAGACTCCTCCGTCTGCTCTCACTCCTCCAGGCCCACCGCGATTGGTCCGGCGCCGATCTCGCCGACCGGCTCGGTGTCACTCCGCGTACGGTCCGGCGCGATGTCGACCGGCTGCGGGAGCTCGGCTACCCCGTCAACGCCAGCCCCGGCACCGGCGGTGGCTATCAGCTCGGCGCGGGGGCCGAGTTGCCGCCGCTGCTGCTCGACGACGAGGAGGCGGTGGCCGTCGCGGTCGGCCTGCGCACCGCCGCCGGCCACGGCATCGAGGGCATCGGCGAGACCTCCGTACGAGCCCTGGCCAAGCTGGAGCAGGTGCTGCCGAACCGGCTGCGCCGCCGGGTCGGCGCGCTGAACTCCTTCACCGTGCCGATGCTGCGGGCACCGCAGGCGCAGGTCGACCCCACCGTCCTCACCGAACTGGCCAACGCCTGCCGGGACAGCGAGCGGCTGCGTTTCGAGTACCTCGACCACGGCGGCTCCGTCAGCCGCCGTACGGTCGAGCCGCACCGTCTGGTGTGCACCGAGCGCCGCTGGTATCTCGTCGCCTGGGACCTGGACCGCGGCGACTGGCGTACGTTCCGGGCGGACCGGATCACCCCGAAGCCGCCGCACGGCCCGCGCTTCTCCCCGCGTACTCCACCGGCCGAGGATCTGGCCGCGTATGTCTCGAAGGGCGTCTCGACACACGCCTACGCCGCCCAGGCGGTCATCCGGCTGCACACTTCCGCCGAACTGGCCGCGCAGATCGTCGGACCGTCCGACGGAGTCCTCGAGGCGGTCGACGAGAAGACCTGCGTGCTGCGCACGGGGGCCGCGAGCCTGGATGTGCTGGTGATCCATGTGATGCTCATGGGCGTCGACTTCGAGGTGATCGAGCCCGAGGAGCTGACCGAGCACATCAGGACGGTGCGGGACCGCCTGTCCCGGGCGCTCGGCTGACGTCGCCCGCCTCTGCGACGGCCTGTTCCACGGCCGCGAACTCCAGGTGGTGCAGATCGAAGGCGGGCGACTCGGAGCGGATGCGGGGGATGGTGGTGAAGTTGTGCCGCGGCGGCGGACAGGACGTCGCCCACTCCAGCGACCGGCCGAATCCCCACGGGTCGTCCATCTCGAGCTTCTTGCCGTACTTGGCGGTCTTCCAGACGTTGTAGAGGAACGGCAGCGTCGAGAGGCCGAGCAGGAGCGAGCCGATGGTCGAGATGGTGTTGAGGACCGTGAAGCCGTCGGCGGCCAGATAGTCGGCGTACCGCCGCGGCATCCCCTCCGCGCCCAGCCAGTGCATCACGAGGAAGGTGGTGTGGAAGCCGACGAAGAGCGTCCAGAAATGGATCTTGCCGAGCCGTTCGTCGAGCATCTTGCCGGTGAACTTGGGCCACCAGAAGTGGAAGCCGCCGAAGGTCGCGAAGGCGACGGTGCCGAAGACCACGTAGTGGAAGTGCGCCACCACGAAGTACGAGTCGGTGACATGGAAGTCCATCGGCGGCGAGGCCAGGATGACGCCGGTCAGCCCCCCGAAGAGGAACGTCACCAGGAAGCCGACCGCCCACAGCATCGGTGTCTCGAAGGACAGCGAGCCCTTGAGCATCGTGCCCGTCCAGTTGAAGAACTTCACCCCGGTCGGGATCGCGATCAGGAAGGACAGCAGGGAGAAGAAGGGCAGCAGCACCGCGCCGGTGACGAACATGTGGTGCGCCCACACCACCACCGAGAGCCCGGTGATCGCCATGGTCGCGCCGACCAGCGTCACGTAACCGAAGATCGGCTTGCGCGAGAAGACCGGGATGATCTCGGTGATGATGCCGAAGAACGGCAGCGCGATGATGTAGACCTCGGGATGGCCGAAGAACCAGAACAGGTGCTGCCACAGCAGCGCCCCGCCGTTCTCCGCGTCGAAGACCACCGAGCCGAACCGCCGGTCCGCCTCGAGGACCAGCAGCGCCGCCGCCAGCACGGGGAAAGCCATCAGCACCAGGATCGTGGTGAAGAGGATGTTCCACGTGAAGATCGGCATCCGGAACATCGTCATGCCGGGCGCGCGCATCCCGACGATCGTGGCCAGGAAGTTCACCGACGTCAGGATCGTGCCGAAGCCGGAGAGCGCGAGACCCATGATCCACAGGTCGGCGCCGATGCCGGGGGACCGCTCCAGGCCGTTGAGCGGGGCGTAGGCGGTCCAGCCGAAGGCCGGGGGCCCGCTGGGCACCAGCAGCGAGGCGACCACCATCAGCCCGCCGAAGAGGAACAGCCAGTACGAGAACATGTTCAGCCGCGGGAAGGCGACATCGGGCGCGCCGATCTGCAGCGGCACGATCTCGTTGGCGAAGCCCGCGAAGGTCGGGGTCGCGAAAAGCAGCAGCATGATCGTGCCATGCAGCGTGAAGGCCTGGTTGAACTCCTGGTTGCTCATCAGCTGCAGCCCGGGACGGGCCAGCTCGGCGCGCATCATCATGGCCAGCAGCCCGGCGATGAGGAAGAAGACGAACGAGGTGATCAGGTAGAGGTGCCCGATCTTCTTGTGATCGGTGGTGGTCAGCCAGTCCACCAGCACCCGGCCCGGATGCCGTTCCCGCGCAGGTTCGACCTTTGCCTCGGCGGTGTCCGTACCCATCCCTGCCCCCTCGCTGTCCGCGGCTCGGGCTTCGTCTCTTCGGTATCGGGATGGGGCCATGATGCTCGCCGACAGGTCCACCCCAACAGGGTGTGTGCCCGGCGGGATGTGTCTTGTGAGACGAGACCCTTCGAACGCGAGGGGGGATTCTGTAAGGAACCGGTGAATTTCTCCACGGTCCGTCAATTCACCCTCCGGCGCCTGCCCCGGGCAATTCCACAGCGGAATTTAGCATGATCGAAAAGGCATGTGGAATTACCGCGCGGGTGGCGTTGAACTGCTCGTTCGAGTGACGGAGTTTGAGCTGAACGCGTGTCGAGATCCTGTGACAGAAGCGTGACCGGTGGGGTACATGGGGCTGCTGAAGCCTGACTTGTCCCGGCTTCCGTCACCGTCCGCTCCCGCCTACGGTGGGTGTCATGGCACCGATACCGACCCCTCCCGCACAGCCCGACGACGCTCCCTCGTCGTATGTCGGCCTCCAGGCCGAGGGCGCCGAGCAGTTGGCCCGTGAGCGCGGCTGGACCACCGTCAGAGCGCTGCCGCCGGGCGCGATCATCACCATGGAGTATCTGGCGGGGCGGCTCAACTTCGAGGTGGAGGGCGGCACGGTCGTCCGCTGCTGGCCGGGCTGACAGTCCCCCGATACCGACGACGAAGGCCCCGACCGTGATGGTCGGGGCCTTCCTCGTACGTGGTCGGCGGCCGGGCTTCAGCCGCCCGTGACCGGCCGGGACGTGGGCGGACGGCGGCTGCCGGACGGAGTGACCGGCGTCCGCTCGGAGCGCACCGTGTGCGGTCTCTGCTGAGCGAGTTGGGTCGCCGTACGTGCCGTGGAGCGGCCACCGACGGCGGCCACCGGCTCGCGGGCCGGACCCTGCTCCTCCGACGGTCCACGCTGCGGGAACATCCCAGGCCTCGGGCCACCCGCGGCGACCGGCAGCGAGGGAGCGAGCCGGCGCGCACGCCACTGCTCGCGCAGCGAGAGGATCCAGGCCTCCGCGGTACCGATCAGCGGCTCGCACCAGGGCAGCGCGAGCAGGATCAGCAGCCCGGCCGCCCAGCCGAGCAGTACATCGCTCAGCCAGTGCGTACCGAGGTACACGGTGGTCAGACCGACACCCAGGGAGACCACTGCCGATAGTGCCGACAGATAGCGTCTGGCCCTCGGTGTGGTGGCCAGATACGCCAGGATTCCCCAGGTCACGACCGCGTTGGCGGTGTGCCCGGAGGGAAATATATCTCCGCCGGCGAAGAGCTCGGCGGAACCGATCTCCGTCGCGTAGTGAGGGCCGAGGCGGCCGAGACCGATCTTGACGGCGCCAACCGTCGCGTTGAGCAGCAGCAGCGCGGCGCCGAGCGCGAGGAGGGGGCGCAGGGTGTGCTGGCGCCAGGAGCGCCAGCCCAGCCAGGCCGCGACCATCACGGCCGTGGGTCCGCGCTGTCCGAGTACCACGAAGTAGTCGAGAAAGGCGTGGAGTTCCGGCCACTGCTGGTAGGGCCGGAAGAGCATGACCTTCCAGTCGATGATCACCAGCCAGGTCGAGGCGAGCACCGCCACGACGATGGCGAGATAGAACGCCAACGTCCCGCCGAAGAGCGTGAGACGCGTGCGGCTCATCCGCGGGATCTCTATCTTCGGCGGTTCCGGCTCTCGGTCCAGGCGGGCAAAGATGTCGGTACGCACCCAATCGACGTTACAGCGAGTGAGTGTGCGACTAGGCCGATCCAGCTGCTTTGTGATGACGATGTGATGTGGACTATGTCTCAGTTCGGGATTTATTCCGGGCCAATTCGGAAATCCCGCAGGCCGCCCGTCCTATTGCCCGGGAGCGCCTCACCACGGGTCCTTTCTGCGGTGGAAATAATAGTTCACCGCCGTCCCGCACGGAATTTTCCCCCGTTCGGAGGCGTCCAAGATCGGCATGTGCCCCGGGCGTGGCGTGGCGTACGCCACACCTGTGTGCCGTGAGAGGTGAGAGCTTGACCACGCGCAGGGTGCCTGAACTCGCGTACTCTGACGGCTCACTCGCCCGTCGATGCCGGACCGCCCTGTGGGACAGCAGAATCGTCCCCGGCTGGCCCGCCGAGCGCGAGGGACTCATTGGGAGGTACGTACATGTCCGGGACGACCACGGCCGGAGCACGGCTGCGTGCCGCCGGTGGCGGTGCCAACCGCTGGGTCGTTCTTGTCGTCCTCTGTATCAGCCTGCTGCTCGTCGCGCTCGACGCGACCGTGCTGCATGTCGCCGTCCCCGCCGTCACGGAGGATCTGCGCCCCAGCGGGGTCGAGCTTCTGTGGATCGTGGACGCGTACCCCCTCATCTGTGCCGCGCTGTTGATCCTTTTCGGGACGCTCGGCGACAGGGTCGGCCGTCGCCGTGTGCTGTTGATCGGTTACGGGATCTTCGGCCTCGCATCCGCTGTCGCCGCACTCGCGACCACCCCCGAAGTGCTGATCGGCGCGCGTGCCCTGCTCGGTGTCGGCGGCGCGATGATCATGCCCGCGACCCTCTCGATACTCCGCGCGGTCTTCCCCGACCGGCGCGAGCGCGCCACGGCGATCGGTATATGGACCGCGGTGGCCGCGGTCGGCGCCGCCACCGGTCCCGTACTCGGCGGCTTTCTCGTCGAGCACTTCTGGTGGGGCTCGGTCTTCCTGATCAACATCCCGCTGATGGCACTGATCCTGCCCGTCGGGCGCTGGCTGCTGCCCGAGTCCCGCGGCAGCTCCGACGGACCCTGGGACGTGCTCGGCGCGCTGATGGCCGCGGCCGGCGTGCTCGGCGCAGTCATCGGCATCAAGCGGCTCGGCGCCGGTGACAGCGTTCTCGATGTGAAGGCGGTCGGGCCGCTGCTGCTGGGCGGTGTGCTGCTCGCTCTGTTCGTACGCCGGCAGAAGCGCCGCGAGCACCCGTTGATCGATATGCGGATGTTCGCCAGGGCCGCCTTCTCCACCTCGGTCGGCTGCATCATCCTCGCCATGCTCGCACTGGTCGGCCTGGAGCTGATCGCCGTGCAGTACCTCCAGCTGGTGCTCGGTCTCAGCCCGCTGGAGACCGGCCTGCGGCTGCTGCCGCTGACCTTCGCCGCGATGGCCGCGGGCGCCACCGGCTCCCACACCCTGCACCGCATCGGCCCGCGCCGGATGGTCGGCTGGGGCTTCGTGCTCACCGCGGCGGCCGTGCTGCTGCTCACCCTCATGGGGCAGCACGACCGGCCCTGGCTGCTGACCACGGGCTTCGTTCTGCTCGGCTTCGGACTGCAGACCACGCTCTTCGGGGCGTACGAGTCGATGCTCAGCGAGGCCCCGCCGGACCAGGCGGGCGGGGCGGCGGCGATCGGTGAGACCTCCTACCAACTGGGCGCAGGCATGGGCATCGCACTGCTCGGCAGTGTCATGAACGCCGCCTACGCGCCCGCGCTCACCGCGCTGAGCGGCGTCCCTGGCTCTGCTGGCTCGGCCGCCTCCAACTCACTGGGCGAGGCCTACCAGGTCGCCGACCGCCTCGGCGGCACGAGCGGCGAGATGGTGCGCTCCACGGCCCGCCACTCCTTCGTCAACGGCCTGCATGTCACGCTCCTGGTCAGCGCCGGTCTGCTGCTGCTCGGCGCGCTCGCGGCGCTGCGACTGCCGAGGGTCATGGAGTGCGCGACGGTGGCAGAGAAGTGCCCGGCGCCGAGGCGTCCGGAGGTCTCGCTCCCGGCGAGCCGCGAGCCGGCCGAAGCGACCGGGTCTGGACGCGCGGCACACTGAGTCGTAACGTCAGCCGGAGCCGTAACTAACACTGCTAGTTTTCCGTGTCCCGCTGAGTGAGCGCCGCCGGAGGCCCACGTCATGTCCGCACCCTCGAAGCCCGCGCCCTTCGACCCGCGCGATCCCCTCGGCATCGACGATCTGCTCGACCCCGAAGACCTCGCGATCCGCGACACCGTCCGCAGCTGGGCCGCCGACCGCGTCCTGCCGTACATCGCCGACTGGTACGAGCGCGGCGAGCTGCCCGGCATCCGCGAACTCGCCCGCGAACTCGGCTCGATCGGCGCCCTCGGCATGTCGCTCAAGGGCTACGGCTGCGCGGGCGCCACCGCCGTCCAGTACGGCCTCGCCTGTCTGGAGCTCGAGGCCGCCGACTCCGGCATCCGCTCGCTCGTCTCCGTCCAGGGCTCCCTGGCCATGTACGCGATCCACCGCTTCGGTTCCGAGGAGCAGAAGCAGCGCTGGCTGCCCGGCATGGCGGCGGGCGAGATCATCGGCTGCTTCGGCCTCACCGAGCCCGACCACGGCTCCGACCCGGCCGGGATGCGCACCTTCGCCAAGCGCGACGGCTCGGACTGGGTGCTGACGGGCCGCAAGATGTGGATCACCAATGGCTCGGTGGCCGGGGTAGCCGTCGTCTGGGCGCAGACCGACGAGGGCATCCGCGGCTTCGCCGTGCCGACCGACACCCCCGGCTTCTCCGCCCCCGAGATCAAGCACAAGTGGTCGCTGCGCGCGAGTGTCACCAGCGAGCTGGTCATGGACGAGGTGCGGCTGCCCGCCGACGCCGTACTGCCGGACGTCATCGGTCTCAAGGGCCCGCTCGGCTGTCTCACGCATGCCCGCTACGGAATCGTCTGGGGCTCGATGGGGGCGGCCAGGTCCAGTTTCGAGTCGGCCCTGGAGTACGCGAAGACGCGCGAGCAGTTCGGCAGGCCGATCGGTGGCTTCCAGCTCACCCAGGCCAAGCTCGCGGACATGGCGGTCGAACTGCACAAAGGCATCCTGCTGGCCCACCATCTGGGCTGCCGCATGGACGCGGGGAAGCTCCGGCCCGAGCAGGTCAGCTTCGGGAAGCTCAACAATGTGCGCGAGGCGATCGAGATCTGCCGCACCGCGCGCACCATCCTCGGTGCGAACGGGATCTCGCTGGAGTACCCCGTGATGCGGCATGCGACCAACCTCGAGTCGGTGCTCACCTACGAGGGCACCGTCGAGATGCACCAGCTGGTGCTGGGCAAGGCGCTCACCGGCCTCGACGCCTTCCGGTAGACCGGGGCGGCCGGCGAACGCCTTGCTCAGCTCTGGTTGAAGAAACCGTCCTGCACACGACCCGCGGCTTCCCCGCTGACCACCTGAGTGTCCACGGGGCTCAGCAGGAAGACGCGGGTCGCGACGCGGTCGATGGAGCCGCGCAGCCCGAAGGTCAGCCCGGCGGCGAAGTCCACCACGCGCTTGGCGTCGGAGGGCTCCATGGACGTGAGGTTCACGATGACCGGGACGCCGTCCCGGAACAGCTCACCGATACCGCGGGCGTCCCGGAAGCTGGAGGGCGACACCGTGGCGATCCGGCGGCCCTCTTCCTGGGCGGACTCGGAGGCCACGCGCACCCGCGGGTCGGTGACCCACGCGTCACCCGACTCCGCACCCTCGGCGTACTCGTCGTCGTAGTAACGCTCGTCGCTGTCCTCGACGAGTCCCAGCCAGGCGCTCGCCTTGCGCACAGATCCCATGGACGCCTCCTTTCGCTGCGGTCCGCTCACTGCGGTCTTCTTTCGTTCCGCACCCCTATGGTCGTCCATAATGCGGATCGCGCGCCAAGTGGATAGTCGCCGCGCAGGGGATTCGTGACGGTACTGGTGCAGAACATGTGGCGATTCGTCAAGATTCCTCCTGCGTACGGGGCGTGGCAGGCCCAAAATATGAAAGTCGGGCCAGACGGGTGATCGTGGGGACGTACGGGTGAACGGATCGCTCGATACGATGCGCACCGCACTGTTGAACGACTCTCGGGGGACCGTCGTGTTCGGAATCGTCAGGCCATGCACTCACCGGCTCAGCGAGGGGCTGAAGAGCGAGTGGATGGCCCATCTCTGCGGGCTCTGCCTGGCACTTCGCGCCGACCACGGCCAGTTCGCACGGGTCGTGACCAACTACGACGGCCTGATCGTCTCGGTTCTGACGGAGGCTCAGACCGAGCGCACCCCCGCCTCCCGGCGCACCGCGGGCCCCTGCCCGCTCCGTGCCATGCGCACCGCACCCGTCGCCCGGGGCGAGGGAGCGCGGCTTGCGGCCGCCGTCTCGCTGGTGCTGGCGTCGGCGAAGATACGCGACCACGTCGTGGACCGGGACGGGGTGTTGGCCCGCAGGCCGGTGGCGGCCGCCGCCCGCAAGGTCGCCGCGGGCTGGGACCGGGCGGGCGCCCGCACCGGCGCGGAACTCGGCTTCGACACGGCGGTGCTGCTCGACGCGGTCGACCGGCAGGCCGGGATCGAGGCGCTGGCCGGGCCCGGCACGCCGCTGCTGACGGTCACCGAGCCGACCGAGACGGCGACCGCGGCCGCCTTCGCGCACACCGCCGTACTGGCCGGGCGGCCCGAGAACATACCTCCGCTCGCCGAGGCCGGACGGCTCTTCGGGCGGCTCGCACATCTGCTGGATGCCGTGGAGGACAGGGAAGCTGACGCCGCGTCGGGTTCCTGGAACCCGCTCACGGCGACCGGCACCTCGCTCGCCGAGGCGCGCAGGCTCGCCGACGACGCGGTGCACGGGGTGCGCCTCGCACTGCGCGACGCCCGCTTCGTGGACGACAAGCTGGTGCATGTGCTGCTCGCCCATGAGCTGCGGAATTCGGTGAACCGCGCCTTCGGCACGGCGAGCTGCTCGCATCAGCCGGAGCTCAGCGGGCCGTATGCACCGCCTCCTCCTGGTGGTCCCTACGGCCCGCCGGCTCCTCCCGAGCCGCCGCGCCGCGACCGGCGGGGGCTGATCGCAGGCTGCCTGGTCTGGGCGGGGCTCGCGTGTACGTGCCAGATGTGCTGCGGCACGTTCGAGGACCCCTGGAGCCGACAGCGCCGCGAGGGTCTCTGCAGTCAGTGCGACTGCGGCGACTGCTGCGATAGCTGTGACTGCTGCAGCAATTGCGACGGCTGCTGCTGTGATGGCTGCGACTGCGGATGTGACTGCTGACCCTGCGTCAGGTCGCTGGTCGGGTCGCTCATAAGGTTCGCTCGCAACGTCGCTCGGCCGTGGGAGGTCACTTGAGCTCGGGCGGCGAGATCTCCGACTTCTCGATCGCCGACTGGGTGGTGCCCCACTTCCTCAGGATCCGGTCGTACGTCCCGTCCGCCTTGAGCTTGTTCACCGCTGCCTGGAAGGCGGGTGCCAGCGGGGTGCCCTTCTTGAAGGCGAAGCCCACGTCGAGCCGCTTGAACTCGTTGAGGAACTTCGTGCCCTCCTGCTGGGTCACGGCGTGTCTTGTCTCGGTTGATGCTTGACGTTGTGGCTTCACTTGATGCTTGACACCGCTTGCCTCGGCTTGGCTGTGCGCGTCTGATCCGCGTGCAGG
>NZ_JBEXEX010000031.1:0-93103 GCF_040606445.1 Streptomyces sp. NPDC005408
CCGGGACAATGTCCCGGGCCCGGCCCTCAGCCTGCCGACGGCTACGCGCGATACGCGCGACCCGCCGTCAGTTGTCGTCCTCGTCGATCAGAAACCCTCGCATCGGCGACGGCGCCTGCTGCATCGGCTGCGGAGCCTGCGGCCGCACCGGTGCCATCGGCTGAGTCATCGCCGGGGACATCTGCTGCTGGCCGCCGTACGACGGGGCACCACCCATGGACGGGTTGCCACCCATGGACTGGCCCATCGACGGGTTGCCGCCCATGGTGTGACCCATCGCGCCCGCACCCGCCGGAGCCATCGACGGCGGCAGCGAAGCGGCCGCGGGCGCCCGCGGCGGGGCCAGCGAGTCGTCCGCCTGGGTCTCCAGCTGACGCAGCTGGGACTCGAGGTAGGACTTCAGACGCGTGCGGTACTCGCGCTCGAAGCCTCGCAGGTCCTCGACCTTGCGCTCCAGCGTGGCGCGCGCGGACTCCAGGGAGCCCATCGCGACGCGGTGCTTCTCCTGGGCGTCCCGCTCGAGCGCGTCCGCCTTGGCGCGGGCGTCGCGCTCCAGGCCCTCGGCGCGGCTGCGGGCCTCTCCGACGATCTTGTTGGCCTCGGAACGGGCCTCGGCGATCGCCTGGTCGGCGGTCTGCTGGGCCAGCGAGAGCACACGGGCGGCGCTGTCGCCACCAGGTCCCTGCTGCGGCATCTGCGGACCGTGTCCGCCCATGGGGCCGCCCATCGGGCCACCCATGGGACCGCCCATGGGACCGCCCTGCATCGGGCCGGGGCCGTGCGGGCCCTGCGGACCGTGGCCACCGGGGCCGGCGGGCAGCTGCGGAGCACCACCGGGCAGCTGGGGCGGACCCATCTGCGGGGGCTGCTGCTGGACCGGCGGTCCGGATATGGCGGCGGGCACGGGGGCGCCCGGGCCGCGGCCGTCCTGCGGCTCCGGCGGCTTGCGCATGCCCTGTTGCTGGTTCTGCGCGGCCGCACGAGTCGCCGCGGCCAGCTTGGCGCGCAGGTCCTCGTTCTCGCGGAGCAGGCGGGTCAGCTCGGACTCGACCTCGTCGAGGAAGGCATCAACCTCGTCCTCGTCATAGCCTTCTCGAAGGCGGACGGTCGTGAACTGCTTGTTCCGCACGTCCTCGGGAGTCAGCGGCATCTCTTCTTCACCTCTACGTAGTCGTCGGCAGTCGGCAAGACCGTATCGCTCACATCAGGTCCCCGCGCGATTCACGACGGAGATCAGGATGTAGACGATGATCATCAGAACGAAGAAGGACAGGTCGAGTGCCACGCCCCCGAGACGCAGCGGCGGGATGAACCGCCGCAGAAGCTTGAGCGGTGGATCGGTGACAGTGTAGGTGGCCTCCAGAACGACCACCATCGCCTTGCCGGGTTGCCATGAGCGCGCGAACTGGAAGACGTAGTCCATGACCAGCCGGAAGATCAGCACGACGAGGAAGCACACCAGCGCGATGTAGAGCACATCCAGTGCGACGCCCATTCCGTGCTTCCCTCTCCCCTGGCTCTCGTGTGTCCGGCCTCGCGGCCGGGTCGTTCCCGGTGTCGGTCCTAGCTCTGGTTGAAGAACCCGCCCTCAGCAATACGGGCCTTGTCCTCCGCCGTGACATCGACGTTAGCAGGAGACAACAGGAACACCTTCTGCGTAACCCGCTCAATGCTGCCATGCAGACCGAACACGAGTCCCGCGGCAAAGTCGACAAGTCTCTTCGCGTCTGTGTCGTCCATCTCAGTGAGATTCATGATCACCGGGGTGCCCTCGCGGAAGTGTTCCCCGATGGTACGGGCCTCGTTATAGGTCCGCGGATGCAGTGTGGTGATGCGGTAGGGCTCTCGCTCAGACACGACCTTGGGCATGATCACCGGTGCGTTCTTCTCCAGGCTCGGCCGTTCAGGTGTGATGGATGCCACGGGGGCGATTCGCGCCGGACGTCCGCTTTCAGCGGGAAGCGGAACCGGATCGCGCTGTGCGGGCGGCTGCACCACCCGCACCGGTTCGCCCCTCTCGGCCTGATGCGGGGGCTGGTGGCGCCGGTGGTCCCGCTCGGGCTCCGGCTCGGGTTCGAAGTCGTCATCGGGATCGAAACCCCGGCCGTCGTACCCATCGTCCTCCACGAGGCCGAGGTAGACCGCCATCTTGCGCATCGCGCCGGCCATTCTCTGAGTCCTCCGCTCTGTGGTGGATCGGCATTCGTCACCAAGTGCCCGCGATCCACTCGGTCTGCCCGCATTGTGGCGGGAATGACCATATTTTCTGCTGTGGTCCGACTTGCTTCGCGACGTTACCCGAGCCGGGGTCGGACTCCGAGTACCGCAGTGCCGACGCGTACATGTGTCGCTCCGGCCGCCACTGCTTGTTCGAGGTCCGTACTCATCCCTGCTGACACCATGTTCGCAGCCGGATGCCCGGCGCGCAGGCTGGATGAGAATTCCATCAGCCGCTCGAACGCCGCCTGTTGCCGTCCCGCGTACGGTCCGGCGAGCGGCGCCACGGTCATCAGACCGTCGAGCCGCAGTCCTGGTGCGCCGTCCACGGCGGCCGCCAACTCCGCGATGTCGTCAGGCGCGACGCCGCCCCGCTCCCCGCGCTCGCCCGACCCGGCGTCGAGCGCTACCTGGATCAGACAGCCGAGCTCGCGCTCGGCGCGAACCGAGGCCGTGGACAGCGAGGTGACGAGCTTGAGCCGGTCGACAGACTGCACGACATCGGCGTAACTCGCCACGGAACGGACCTTATTGGTCTGCAACTGCCCGACGAAGTGCCAGGTGAGGTCCAGATCCGAGCAAGCGGCGGCCTTCGGGGCCGCGTCCTGGTCACGGTTCTCGGCCACATGCCGCACACCGAGCTCATGGAGCAGCCGCACATCGCTCGCCGGGTAGGTCTTGGTGACCACGATGAGGGTCACCTCCTCCCGCTTGCGGCCGGCGGCCGCGCAGGCAGAGGCGATACGTTCCTCCACTGCCGCGAGATTGCCCGCGAGTTCGGTTCTGCGGTCGGTCATGAAGTCTCTCCTGCCGGGGGTCCGGGGGGTGTCCCCCGGGAAGGCGCAGCCAGAAAGATGTATCCGGCGAGCCGCCCGGTGGTGCGGTCGCGGCGGTACGAGTAGTGGTCGCGCGATTCCAGTGTGCACACCGTCGAGCGCTGCCGGTCCTTCACCCCGAGCGCCTCGAGCTGGGCATGGACTCCGGCGGTGACGTCGACGGCCGGGGTGCCCCAACTGGTCTCGGACCAGGCGGCCGGTTCGATCGCGGCCACATCCGCCCGCATCTGCTCGGGGACTTCGTAGCAGCGACCGCATACGGCAGGTCCCGTACGGGCGATGATCCGGGCCGGGTCCGCGCCGAGCGACTTCATCGCGTCGACGGTCGCGGGCACGATTCCCGCGATCATCCCGGGACGGCCCGCGTGCGCCGCGCCCACGACACCCGCGACCGGGTCTGCCAGCAGTACGGGAGTGCAGTCCGCGGTCAGTACGGCGAGGGCGAGCCCGCGCCGCGCGGTGACCACGCCGTCCACCGGGGGAATCAGAGCGTCGCCCCACGGGCCGTCGACCTCGGCGACGTCCTTGCCGTGGACCTGGTTCATCCAGACGACCCGGTCCGGGTCGAGCCCCAGTTCCTTCGCGGCGATCGACCGGTTGGCGAGGACCGCCGCGGGGTCGTCGCCGACCGCTCCGCCGAGGTTGAGCTCTTCGTACGGAACGGCGCTCACCCCGCCCCACCTGTCGGTGAAGGCGAAGTGCGCGCCGCCCGCGTGTATCGCGTCGTGCTGGACTGTCACTTCAAGAAGTCCGGTACATCCAGCTCTTCGGCCTGGCTGTCCTGGTACGGACGAGCCGGCGGGACCGCGGGCCCGGAGTTCAGATCGCTCGCGACCGGAGCGGGCTCGGCGGGGGCCAAGCGCTCCTCGCGGGCCGGCACGGTGCCGAGGCCGGACGCGTGCGAGGTCTCCGTGCCGCGCGACGGGGTGGCCGGCGGCTCCTCGCGCTTGTTCGCGGTGGACCCGAGGACATTGTCGCGGCGGGTCGGCGGCTGTCCGCCGTCGAAGCCGGCCGCGATGACCGTGACCCGTACCTCGTCGCCCAGCGCGTCGTCGATGACCGCGCCGAAGATGATGTTGGCCTCGGGGTGGGCGGCCTCGCTGACCAGCTGGGCCGCCTCGTTGATCTCGAAGAGACCGAGGTCCGAGCCGCCGGAGATGGAGAGCAGCACCCCGCGTGCGCCGTCGATGGAGGCCTCGAGGAGCGGCGAGGAGATCGCCATTTCGGCGGCGGCCACCGCGCGGTCGTCGCCGCGGGCCGAGCCGATGCCCATGAGCGCCGATCCCGCCTCGGACATCACGGACTTGACGTCGGCGAAGTCGAGGTTGATCAGACCGGGCGTGGTGATGAGGTCGGTGATGCCCTGGACACCCGACAGCAGCACCTGGTCCGCGGACTTGAATGCGTCCAGAACGCTCACCTGACGGTCCGAGATGGACAGCAGCCGGTCGTTCGGGATGACGATGAGGGTGTCGACCTCTTCGCGGAGCTCGGCGATGCCGTCCTCCGCCTGGTTCGCGCGGCGGCGGCCCTCGAAGGTGAACGGGCGGGTGACCACGCCGATCGTCAGGGCGCCGAGCGTGCGCGCGATATTGGCGACGACGGGTGCGCCGCCGGTGCCGGTGCCGCCGCCTTCGCCGGCGGTGACGAAGACCATGTCGGCCCCCTTGAGGACCTCCTCGATCTCCTCACGGTGGTCTTCTGCCGCCTTGCGACCGACTGCGGGATTGGCTCCGGCCCCCAGGCCGCGGGTGAGTTCACGACCGACGTCGAGCTTGACGTCGGCGTCGCTCATCAACAGGGCTTGCGCATCAGTGTTGATCGCGATGAACTCGACGCCCTTGAGACCGACCTCGATCATTCGGTTGATGGCATTGACACCACCGCCGCCGACACCGATGACCTTGATGACTGCGAGGTAGTTCTGCGGTGCTGCCACGTCGAAGGCCTCTCGCCTCGAGTTACGTGTCGTCGCTTCGCGGTTGTCGCGCTGCGACGACGGATGCCGATGGGACGGTCCGGAACGCCGGCCCAAACCCTAACGCTGAAGTTTAGGGTTACCAGTGTGTCTGCTTCTTGGACTCTCCGAACAGGACACTAAGTCGACAAGTGGCGCACGTTCAACGAACACGCCGAACCTCCCGTTTTTCTTTTCACCCTATGTGATCACCCATAGCGCTGACCAACCAGGGTGCTGGCCAGCACAGATGCCCGTCAACTCCCTGACGCGGCAGGGGCGGTGGGCGCACTCACGTCGAAGTGCCGCGCTTCGGGCGCGGCTTTCATCAACGCGGTCAGAGCGCGCGCCTTCGCCTCACCCTGCTCCGAGTTTCCCCAGACCACCGTACGGTCCCGAGTCAACTTCAGGGTGATGTAGTCGTACGAGCCGACTGTCACAACTCTTGTGTCCGCGGCGACTTTTCCGGGGAGTTCGCCCCTGACGAGTACCGCCTCGGCAACGAGCCGGTCCGGTCCGAAACGGCGCAGACTCGGGGACTGGCCCGCTGCCAATTCGAGCAGCGGAACGGCCTTGGGGGCCTTGTCCACCGTGCCGAACCGGACGCCCTTCGCGTCCACTTCGATGAACTTTGCGCCCTTTTCCATAAGCAGGACGGGCTTTCGCTCGGTCACTTTCAGAGCGATCCCGTGCGGCCATGACCGTACAACATCCACCGAGTCGATACGGGGCAGCTTCTGCCGCAGTCGCGCCTCAATGGCGTCCGTATCGACGGAAATCAGCGGCGAACCGATCGGCACGGCCGCCGCTGCCGTCACCTCTTCCGGTGTCAGAACCTCGGTACCGGAGGTCGTCACCTGCCGCGCGCGCAGCCACTGGGAGCCGTAAAGCACCCAGATTCCGGCGGCGATGAGAAGAACCGCGCCGACAGCGATCAGCAGGGAGCGACGGCCAAGGATGCGGAGTCCCCGGCGAGGGGAGCCCCGGCGGGGCGGGCGGGCCGGCCCCTCCGAAGGCTTGCGCGCACCGCGTTCGGCGGTGGTCGGACCGGCCACGCTCCCCTGCCCTTCTTACGCCTTGCGGCGTGCAGCGATCGCCTCGTACACCATGCCGACGAGGAGGTCGTCGGCGTCCCTGCGGCCGAACTCGGCAGCGGCACGGGACATCTCGTACAGCCGGTGCGGATCGGCGAGCACCGGAAGGACATTGCCCTGGACCCACTCGGGGGTGAGTTCCGCGTCGTCGACGAGCACTCCGCCGCCGGCCTTCACCACCGGCTGGGCATTGAGCCGCTGTTCGCCGTTGCCGATCGGCAGCGGTACGTACGCGGCGGGGAGCCCGACGGCGGAGAGTTCGGCGACGGTCATCGCGCCCGCGCGGCAGAGCATCATGTCGGCCGCGGCGTACGCGAGGTCCATCCGGTCCACGTACGGTACCGGGATATAGGGCGGCATACCGGGCATGTTGTCCACGCGCGGCAGTTCGTTCTTCGGGCCGACCGCGTGCAGGATCTGGATGCCGGAGCGCTGGAGCACCGGTGCGATCTGCTCGATCACCTCGTTGAGGCGGCGGGCGCCCTGCGAGCCGCCGGAGACCAGCAGCGTCGGCAGGTTGGGGTCGAGGCCGAAGGCGGCGCGCGCCTCGGGGCGCACCCGGGCGCGGTCCAGGGTGGCGATGGTGTGGCGCAGAGGGATGCCGATGTAGCGGGAGTTGCGCAGCTTGCTGTCGGGGGTGGCGACGGCCACTCCGGCCGCGTACCGCGAACCGATCTTGTTCGCCAGGCCGGGCCGGGCGTTGGCCTCGTGGACCACGATCGGCACGCCGAGCCGCTTGGCGGCCAGGTAGCCGGGCAGCGCGACATATCCGCCGAAGCCGACGACGCAGTCCGCCTTCGTACGCTCCAGGATCTGCTCGGCGGCCTTGATCGTGCCGCGCAGCCGCCCGGGGACGGTGATCAGCTCAGGGGTGGGCTTGCGCGGCAGCGGAACGGCGGGGATGAGTGCCAGCTCGTAGCCCCGCTCGGGCACGAGCCTGGTCTCGAGCCCCTTCTCCGTGCCCAGGGCCGTGATTCCCACGGTCGGGTCCTGCCTGCGCAGGGCGTCCGCGAGGGCGAGCGCGGGCTCGATGTGGCCGGCGGTCCCCCCACCGGCGAGTACGACATGCACCGAAATTCACCGCTCTCCGGACGGACGCTTCTTGACGCGCCGCCTCATCGTCTTCCATCTCACCCCGGGCCTCCGCACGGCCAGGGCCGCCTTCGCGGCTGGGTCCTCTCGCGCGAAGGCGATCAGCAGCCCGACTGCGAACATGGTCGGCAGCAGGGCCGACCCTCCGTAGGAGAACAGCGGGAGCGGGACACCGGCGATCGGCAGCAGGCCGAGCACCGCACCGATATTGACCACGGCCTGGGCCGTGATCCAGGTGGTCACACCTCCCGCGGCGTACCTCACGAAGGGGTCCTCCGTGCGTCCGGCCACGCGGATACCCGCATAGCCTAGAGCCGCGAACAGGGCGAGCACCGACAGCGTCCCCGCCAGGCCGAGTTCCTCCCCGGCGATGGCGAAGATGAAATCGGTGTGAGGTTCGGGGAGTTGACCCCATTTTTCCACACTTGCACCGAGACCGGAACCGAACCATCCACCAGACGCAAGAGCATAGATGCCGTGCACAGCCTGCCAGCACTCGCCTTTGGGTCCGAGGTCGATCGCGCCGATGCAGGAGAGCCGGGACATCCGGTTCTCATTTGTCTTGATGAGCATCAGGCCGACGAGGGCGGCGATGCCGAGCACGCCCGCGAACAGCCTGGTCGGCGCTCCGGCCAGCCACAGCAGGCCGAAGAGGATCGCGGTGAGGATGATCGCCGTACCCATGTCGCCGCCGAGCATGATCAGGCCGAGCAGCAGGAAGGCGACCGGCACGAGCGGCACCAGCATGTGCTTCCACTGGGTGAGCAGCCGCTTGTCCTGCTTACGGGCGAGCAGATCGGCGCCCCAGAGGATCAGTGCCAGCTTGCCGAATTCACTGGGCTGGAGCTGGAAGGGGCCGCCCAGATAGATCCAGTTCTGGTTGCCGTTCACCGCATGCCCTATCCCCGGGATCTGGACGAGCACCATCAGGAAGATGGCTCCCATGAGGAGAGGGTAGGACAGGGCCCGGTGGAGCTTGGCGGGCATCCGGGACGCGACCAGCAGCAGACCGGTGCCGATGGCCGCGGCGAGGAACTGCTTGCGAAAGAAGTACGAGGCCGGGAGCGAGAGCTCCAGCGCCTTGATCATCGAGGCGGAGTAGACCATCACCAGGCCGAGCACGGTGATCAGCAGGCTGCTGCCGAGGATCAGGTAGTAGGCGGTCAGCGGGCGGTCCCAGGTGCGGCGTGCCTGCTCGTACATGCGCCGCGCGCCCCGGCCGCGGGGCGGGCGGGAGGCGCCGGGCCCGCCGGCCGTGCCGCGGGCGCTCGGAGGCCGGCGCACGGCCCCGCCGGCGCGGCTGCGCAGCGCGAGGCTCGGCCCGAAGGGCGTACGTGCGGCGGTGTCATCGGCCGACATGGTCGCTGTCCCCTCCAGTCGTGCCTGGCGCGGGGATCTGGCCGGTCAGGCGCGCTCGGCGGGGAGTGCGCGGACCGCGTCCGCGAACGCCTCGCCTCGCTTGTTGTAGTTGGCGAACATGTCCATCGAGGCGCAGGCCGGGGCCAGCAGAACCGTGTCCCCCGGCCGGGCCAGCCGCGCCGCTTCCCGGACCGCAGCCGACATCGCCCCAGTGTCTGTCCGGTCGAGGTCGACGACCGGGACCTCGGGGGCGTGTCGCGCGAGGGCTTCGCTGATCAGAGCGCGGTCTGCTCCGATCAGTACGACTCCGCGCAGTCGCTTTGCCGACTTCTCGACGAGTTCGTCGAAGGTCGCGCCCTTGGCCAGACCGCCCGCGATCCACACGATGGGGTCGTAGGCCGCCAGGGAGGCTTCCGCGGCATGGGTGTTGGTGGCCTTCGAGTCGTCGATGTACGCGACCCCGGCCACGTCCGCGACCTTCTCGATACGGTGCGGATCGGGGCGGAAGCTGCGCAGTCCATCGCGTACGGCCACCGGCGCGACACCGTACGCACGGGCCAGCGCCGCCGCCGCAAGGGCGTTGGCGATGTTGTGCGGGGCCGGTGGGTTGACGTCCGCGGCCTCGGCGAGCTCCTGGGCCTGCTTGTGCCGGTCCTCGACGAAGGCGCGGTCGACCAGGATCCCGTCGACGACGCCGAGTTGGGAGGGGCCGGGCGTGCCGAGGGTGAAGCCGATCGCCCGGCAGCCCTCCTCGACGTCCGCCTCGCGCACCAGGTCCTCGGTGGCCTTGTCGGCCGCGTTGTAGACGCAGGCGATCTTGTTGCCCTCGTAGATACGGCCCTTGTCGGCGGCGTACGCCTCCATCGAGCCGTGCCAGTCGAGGTGGTCCGGCGCCAGGTTGAGCACGACGGCAGAGTGGGCGCGCAGCGAGGGCGCCCAGTGCAGCTGGTAGCTGGAGAGTTCGACGGCGAGGACGTCGTACGTCTCCTCGCCGAGGACCGCGTCGAGCAGCGAGACACCGATGTTGCCGACGGCCGCCGTGCGCAGACCCGCGGCTTCGAGGATCGAGGCGAGCATCCGTACGGTCGTGGTCTTGCCGTTGGTGCCGGTGACCGCGAGCCAGGGCGCCGCGTCGGGACCGCGCAGCCGCCAGGCCAGTTCGACGTCGCCCCAGACGGGGACGCCCGCTTCGGCTGCGGCCAGGAAGAGCGGCTTGTCCGGCTTCCAGCCGGGCGTGGTGACGATGAGCTCCGTACCGGCGGGCAGGGTCGCTCCGTCGCCGAGGCGGACGGTGATTCCCTCCGCCTCCAGCTCGGCCGCCTGGGCGCGGGAGCGCTCGTCGTCGCCGTCGTTGACGACGGTGACGACGGCGCCGAGACCGTGGAGTACGCGGGCGGCCGGGATCCCGGAGACCCCGAGACCCGCGACGGTGACCCGCTTGCCCTGCCAGTCCTGCACACTCACTTGTCGGCCGCCCAGCCCGCGTAGAAGAGACCCAGTCCCACGATCACGCACATTCCCTGAATGATCCAGAAGCGGACCACGACAAGGACTTCGGACCACCCCTTGAGTTCGAAGTGGTGCTGGAGCGGTGCCATCCGGAAGACCCGCTTACCGGTCATCTTGAAGGAACCGACCTGGATGACCACCGACATGGTGATCAGGACGAAGAGTCCGCCGAGGAGGGCGAGCAGCAACTCCGTACGGGAGCAGATCGCCAGACCCGCGAGCGCGCCGCCGAGCGCGAGCGAACCGGTGTCGCCCATGAAGATCTTGGCGGGCGAGGTGTTCCACCACAGGAAGCCGAAGCAGGAGCCCATCAGGGCGGATGCGACGACCGCGAGATCGAGCGGATCTCGTACTTCGAAGCAGGCGTTGGGGTTGGTGAGCGTCACCGCGTTGGCGCAGGACTCCTGGAACTGCCAGAGCCCGATGAAGGTGTACGCGCCGAAGACCATCACCGACGCACCCGTCGCCAGGCCGTCCAGACCGTCCGTCAGATTCACGCCGTTGGACATCGCGAGAATCATGAACAGCGCCCAGACGACGAAGATCACCGGGCCGATCGACCAGCCGAAGTCCGTGATGAACGACAGCTTGGTGGAGGCGGGGGTCTGGTGGCGGCTGTCGGCGAACTGCAGTGACAGCACGGCGAAGGCGATGCCGACGATCAGCTGTCCGGCCATCTTCGCCTTGGCCCGCAGACCGAGCGAACGCTGCTTGACGATCTTGATGTAGTCGTCGAGGAAGCCGACGAGTCCCATGCCGGCCGTCAGGAAGAGCACCAGCACACCCGAGAAGGTCGGGTCCTCACCGGTGATCACCTTCGACAGCGCGTATGCGATCACCGTGGCCAGGATGAAGGCGATGCCGCCCATGGTGGGCGTGCCCTTCTTGCTGCCGTGGCTGCGCGGGCCGTCGTCCCGGATGAACTGCCCGTATCCCTTGCGGGCCAGGAGTTTGATCAGCAGCGGGGTACCGACCAGGGTCAGAAAGAGCCCGATGGCTCCCGCGAAGAGGATCTGCCTCATCGGCCGGCGACCTCGCCCTCGGTCGTGTTCTCGAGCAGTGCCTGGGCGACCCGCTCGAGCCCGACCGACCTGGAAGCCTTCACCAGCACGACGTCTCCCGGACGCAGTTCACTGCGCAACAGGTCGACCGCCGCCTGCGCGTCGGACACGTGCACCGACTCCTCACCCCACGAACCCTCGTTATATGCGCCCAGTTGAAGCCAGGACGCTTCCCTGCCCCCGACTGCGACGAGCTTGCTGACGTTGAGCCGGACGGCGAGCCGCCCGACCGCGTCGTGCTCGGCGAGTGCCTCGTCGCCGAGCTCGGCCATCTGGCCGAGCACCGCCCATGTCCGCCGCCCCTGGCCCATGGCCGCGAGCGCACGCAGCGCGGCTCTCATGGACTCGGGGTTCGCGTTGTAGGCGTCATTGACGATCGTCACGCCGTCCGGTCGCTCGGTGACCTCCATGCGCCAGCGGGAGAGGGTGCCGGCCTCGGAGAGCGCCAGGGCGATCTCGTCGACGGACATGCCCAGCTCATGGGCGACGGCGGCCGCGGCGAGCGCGTTCGACACGTGGTGCTCACCGTACAGCTGCATGGTCACGTCACTGCACCCGGTGGGGGTGTGGAGCGTGAAGGCGGGCTGTCCTTGCTGGGTGAGCCGGACATTCTCGGCACGTACGTCCGCGTCTGCGGCTTCTCCGAAGAGGATCACGCGGGCCTTCGTGCGGGACGCCATGGCGCGTACGAGCGGGTCGTCAGCGTTGAGGACGGCCACGCCGCCCGCATCCGCCGAGGGCAGGCACTCGACGATCTCGCCCTTGGCCTCGGCGATCTGCTCCCGGCCGCCGAACTCGCCGATGTGGGCGGTGCCGACGTTCAGTACGAGAGAGACCCTCGGCGGGACCAGGCCGGTGAGGTAGCGGATGTCGCCGATGTAGCGGGCGCCCATCTCCAGAACGAGGTGCTCGGTGTCCTCGGCGGCCCGCAGCGCGGTCAGCGGCAGACCGATCTCGTTGTTCAGATTGCCCGCGGGGTAGACCGTGGGGCCCTTGCGCTCAAGGACCTGGGCGATGAGGTCCTTGGTGCTGGTCTTGCCGGAGGATCCGGTGAGCGCGACGGCCGTGGTGCCGAGGCGTTCGACGACGGTACGCGCGAGGGCGCCGAGCGCGGCGGTGACGTCGGGCACGACGATCGCGGGTACGCCGACGGGACGGGTGGCCAGCACGACGGCCGCGCCTGCCGCCGTGGCCCGCTCGGCATAGTCGTGGCCGTCGACGTTCTCGCCTGCGAAGGCGGCGAAGAGAGCGCCGGGCTGCACCGCGCGGGAGTCGATGACGACGGGACCGGTGACCCGTACCGCCGGATCCGGTATGTCGTACGACTGCCCGCCGACGATTTCGGCGATCTCGGCGAGGGAGAGGGCGATCACTGCTTCATCCCACTGTTCGGAGAGGCTGCGGCGTGCTCGATGGCCGCGCGCAGGACCTGGCGGTCGTCGAAGGGGCGGACCACTCCGGCGATGTCCTGGCCCTGTTCGTGGCCCTTGCCGGCGACCAGGACGGTGTCGCCGGGCTGTGCGCGGGCAACGGCCGCGGCGATGGCCGCGGCTCGGTCGGCTTCGACCAGGACGTCGCCGCGCTCGTGGATCGGGACCTCGGCCGCCCCGGCGAGCATCGCCGCCAGGATCGCGAGGGGATCCTCGGAGCGGGGGTTGTCGGAGGTCAGTACGGCGGTGTCGGCCAGGCGCGCGGCCGCCGCGCCCATCGGGCCGCGCTTGGTCTGGTCGCGGTCGCCACCGCAGCCGAGGACGATGTGCAGCTTGCCCTCGGTGACCTTGCGCAGGGAGCGCAGGACCGACTCGACGGCATCCGTCTTGTGCGCGTAGTCGACGACGGCGAGATACGGCTGGCCGGCGTCCACGCGCTCCAGGCGGCCCGGTACGCCGGGGACGGCGGCGATGCCGTCGGCGGCGGTCTGCGGGTCGATCCCGGCGACGGCGAGGGTGACGACGGCCGCCAGGGTGTTGGCGACGTTGAAGGGACCGGGCAGCGGGGCCTGGGCACGGATCCGCTCGCCCGCCGGGCCGACCGCGGTGAACGTCGAGCCGACCGCGCTGACTTCAACGTCCTCGGCCCGCCAGTCGGCGTCCGGGTGGCCCTCGGCGGAGAAGGACGTGACGGGTACGGACGCCTCGTTGAGGAGCCTGCGGCCGTACTCGTCGTCGAAGTTCACGACCCCGAGCTTGCTGCGCTTCGGCGTGAACAGCTGCGCCTTCGCCTGGAAGTAGTCCTCCATGCCGGAGTGGAATTCCATGTGCTCGGGGCTGAGGTTGTTGAAGACAGCGACGTCGAAGACGCAGCCGTCGACCCGGCCGAGCACGAGGGCGTGGCTGGAGACCTCCATGGCGACCGACTGGACGCCGCGCTCGCGCATGACGGCGAACAGGGCCTGGAGGTCGGTGGCTTCGGGGGTGGTGCGCTCGGACTTGATGCGCTCGTCGCCGATGCGCATCTCGACCGTGCCGATCAGCCCGGTGCTGTGGCCTGCCGCTCTGAGGCCGCCTTCGACGAGATACGCCGAGGTGGTCTTGCCGGAGGTGCCGGTGATGCCGATCTGGAGCAGGCCGTCGCCGGGGTGCCCGTAGATCCCCGCGGCGAGCTCGCCCATGCGGCCGCGCGGGTCGTCGGTGACCAGGACCGGCAGACCTGTCGCCTCGGCGCGCTCGGCGCCCGCCGGGTCGGTGAGGATCGCGGCCGCCCCGAGGTCCGCCGCCTGGGCGGCGAAGTCGGCGCCGTGGAAGCGGGCACCGGGCAGGGCGGCGTACACATCACCGGGGCGTACCGCCCGGGAGTCGTGGGTGATGCCGGTGACCTCAGCGGTGACCTTGCCGGGACGTGGAGCCTTCACACCCAGCTCGGCGGCCAGCTCCCCCAGGGATGTCGGGCGGGGCCGGTCCGGACGGGGCGCTCCCGGCTGTTTCGCGGGGGCGTCCTGCTGGGCGGTTCGGTACTGATCAGCTTGTGACACGGCGGTGAGCGTACCGGGCGCACCCGGCCCGGGGCTAAATGAGGGGGCCTTGCGCGCAGACGGGTCCGGCGGGTTCCCGGAATCGGAGGTGATGGTTGTCACTGGTGGTTCCTCCGGGTCACTCGCCGGCTTTGAAGGTGACGGGCAGCCGCGCGGGGTCGGCGCCGGTCGGCGCCACCTGGAGGGTCTTGAGCGCGAACTCCATGACCTTCTGGTAGATCGGGCCACAGATCTGGCCGCCGAAATAGCTGCCCTTGGTGGGGTTCTGGATGGCGCAGTAGACGGTGATACGGGGCTTGTCGGCGGGCGCGAACCCGGCGAAGGACGCGGTGTAGCCCTTGTAGCGGCCCAGTTCCGGATCGACCCGGTTGGCCGTGCCGGTCTTGCCGGCGACGCGGTAGCCGGGGATACGGGCCTTGGTGCCGGTGCCCTCCTCGTTGCCGACGACCGACTCCAGCATGGTGGCCAGCGTTCTTGCGGTCTGCTCGCTGACGACGCGGGTCTGCCTGGGGGCAGGTGCCGGGGTGAAGCGGCCGTCGGGGCCCTTGGTGCCGCGGATCAGCGTGGGCTGGATGCGTACGCCGCCGTTGGCGACCGTCGAGTAGACGGAGGCCGCCTGCATGGCGTTGAGCGAGAGTCCCTGGCCGAAGGGGATCGTGTACTGCTGCGAAGTGGACCACTTCTGCGGCTTGGCGAGGATGCCGGGCGTCTCGCCCGGGTAGCCGAGCCCGGTGGGGCTGCCGAGGCCGAATTTGCGCAGATACGAGTAGAGGACCTTGTTGGCCGCGGGCTGGGTCTTGCCGAGCTGGCCGGTCGCCAGGATGGTGCCGATGTTGCTGGACTTGGCCAGTACGCCGTTGAGCGTGAGGTTCCAGGTGGGATGGTCGATGTCGTCTTTGAAGAGCCGGTCGCCGCGGTGCAGCCGGTTGGGGACGACGACATGGGTGGTGGGGGTCGCGGCCTTCTCCTCCAGCACGGCGGCCATGGACATGACCTTGGCGGTGGATCCGGGTTCGTACGCGTCCTGGAGCGCGGCGTTGCCCATGGCGGCCGAGTTGGCCTGGGAGAGGTCGTTGGGGTCGAAGCCCGGTGCGTTGGCCATGGCCAGCACCTCGCCGGTCTGGGTGTTCTGCACTATCACGTAGCCGCGGTCGGCCCTGGACTCCTTCACCTGCTCGGTGATGGCCTGCTGGGCCGCCCACTGGATGTCGCGGTCGATGGTCAGCTCGATGTCGGAGCCGGGGACGGCGGGGACTTCGCGGGAGCCCGCGGTGGGGACGCGGCGGCCGCCGGACTGGGCGTAGGTGATCTGGCCGTCCTTGCCGGCGAGCGCCTTGTCGAGCATGGACTCCACGCCGCCGCCCCCGCGGCCGTCGGCGTTGACGTAACCCAGTATCCCGGCGGCGAGGTCGCCGTTGGGGTAGACGCGTTTGCTGCTCGGCTCCTGGAAGACACCGCCGAGCACATTGGCGCCGGGGCCGCCCTTGCCCTTGTCGGCCCTGGCCTTCTCGGCGAAGACGGACTTGAGGTCCTTGATCTGGTTCCAGACCTGGGGGGTCTGGCGGCGGGCCAGCACGGTGTAGCGGGACTTGGGGGTCTTGAGCTTCTTGGCGAGCTCGGCGACGTCCTTGCCGAGGAGCGGGGCGAGCAGCGCTGCCGCCTGTTCCGGCGCGTCGGGAGCCTTGCTCTCCTTCGGCGTGAACATCTTCGGGTCGGCGGTGATGTCGTAGGCGTCGACGCTGGTGGCCAGGGCGATTCCGGCCCGGTCGGTGATCTCGCCGCGCTCCGCCGTGAGCTTGTGGCTGAGGTAGCGATTCTTCTCCGCCTTGGCGGCGTACGCGCTCGCGTCGACGGCCTGCACCTGCAGGAGACGTACGACGAAGGCCAGCATCACCAGCGTCAGGCCGAGGCTGACCAGGCGCAGCCGGGGGCGGGGGCTGCCGAGCCGGATGGCGCGCGGGGCCGGACGCGGGCGGCGGGACGCGGGGCGGACGGACGGCCGCCGGGCGGGTCCTGGCACGCGGCGGCGCGGTGGTTCCTTGAAGGGCACTGCGTCACCTGCCGGGGGTCGTCGGGGTCGGCTTCGCGGGCGAGGAGGACGGAGGCGGGGCCGCCGGGGTCGTGGCCGGGGCCGCGCGGTGCGGGGCGGGGCTCGGCGACGAGGAGGGCGAGGGCACAGGCGAGGGGGACGGCGGCGGGGCCACCGGGTTCCGGATCTCCATGGGCGAGGGGTCGGGCGACGGCAGCGCGGTGGCCTCGCCCGGAACGCCGCGGACCCTGCCGTCCGGGTCGAGGAAGGCCGGGTTGCCGCCCCGCACCATGCCCAGCTCGCGGGCCCTGCGCTCCAGTGCGCCGGGGGCGGAACGGTTGTCCACCTCCCGCTGCAGCGCCTGCTGCTGGTCGGTGAGTTCGGTGGTCTTCCGCTTGAGCTCGCTCAGCTTGAACGAGCCTTGGTTGAGGGCGGAGTTCAGCAGCAGCAGCGCGATCAGGCCGCCGCCGAGCAGCACCACGACCAGCAGGACGAAGGGGGTTCGGGCGGCGGTGCTCGGCCCCGACGGCATCAGCCTGGCGAGCCGCGCTGCCCGCCCCTTCAGCTGCTTGGCCGCTGAGTTCACACGTCCTCCCGGATGCGCTGCGCTCCCCTGAACCTGGCGGGAGCCGCACGGCGGTTCTCGGCAACCTCTTCGTCGGTGGGGAGCTCCGCGCCGCGGGTCAGCAGCTTGAGCCGTGGCTGGTACTCCTCGGGGACGACCGGCAGGCCGGGCGGCGCCGTATTGGCCGCGCCGACCGCGAAGACCTGCTTGACCAGCCGGTCCTCCAGGGAGTGGTACGAGAGGACAGCGATACGGCCGCCGACGGCGAGCGCTTTGACGGCCGCCGGGATCGCGTTCTCCAGGACGGTCAGCTCGCCGTTCACCTCGATACGCAGGGCCTGGAAGGTGCGCTTGGCGGGGTTGCCGCCGGTGCGCTTGACGGCCTGCGGCAGGGCGTCGCGGATCAGCTCGACGAGCCGGGCGCTGTTGGTGAAGGGCTCCTTCTCGCGTTCCCGTACGACTGCCGAGACGATCCGCTTGGCCTGCTTCTCCTCGCCGTACATACGCAGGATCCGCACCAGCTCACCGGGCGGGTAGGTGTTGAGGACCTCGGCGGCGCTGACGCCCGTCGTCTGGTCCATGCGCATGTCGAGCGGGGCGTCCTGGGCGTACGCGAATCCGCGGTCCGCCTCGTCGAGCTGCATGGAGGAGACGCCGAGGTCGAACAGGATGCCCTGCACGCGCGGGATCTTCAGCCGCTCGAGGACCTCCGGCAGCTCGTCGTAGACGGCGTGCACCAGGGTGGCCCGCTCGCCGAAGGGGGCGAGCCGCTCGCCCGACAGCCGCAGCGCTTCCTTGTCGCGGTCGAGCGCGACCAGGCGTGCCTCGGGGAACTGCGTGAGCAGAGCCTCGCTGTGTCCGCCGAGCCCCAGGGTGCAGTCGACCACCACAGCGCCCGGCGTCTGCAGGGCCGGGGCCAACAGGTCCAGGCACCGCTGGAGCATCACCGGGACGTGTCGGGTCTCGCTCATGCGCCCTCTCAGGTCCGGCGCGTGGTGTACGTACTAGCCGGGTCCCCGCCCGCTCAGAAGGGCCGTACGTACGCCGCACACGCGGGGAGAAACTTGGAAATGTGCAGGATGTGTCCGTGAACTGCGCGTCACTTTAGTCCACGGGTCCTCCCGGTCAATCAACCGGATGGCGCGTGGCGCGTGGCAGCCGGTGACGGGTGACGGATGCGGATACTTCACCCGTACGGGCGCGCCCGTGTCACACCTGTGGGTTAGCTCACAACAAGGCTCAATGATGTTCTTTGTCCCCTCTCACAGCGGGCTTCGGCCGCCTGTGCCCATTACCGTCGTCCTCATGTCGACTTCCGCGCACCACCCCGCTGAAGCAGCCCGTTCCCGTGGCACGGTCACCGACCGTCTCGTAGAGGCGAATCTTCGCTACGCCGCCGGTTTCGAGGACCCGGGGATGGACGCGCGCCCGGTACTGCATGTGGCCGTCGTCGCCTGCATGGACGCCCGGCTCGACCTGCACGACGCCCTCGGACTCGAGCTGGGCGACTGTCATACGATCCGCAACGCGGGCGGCGTGGTCACGGACGACGTGATCCGCTCGCTGACCATCAGCCAGCGTGCGCTCGGCACCCGCAGCGTCATACTCATCCACCACACGAACTGTGGTCTGGAGAGCCTCACCGAGGACTTCCGGCACGAGCTGGAGGACGAGGTGGGCCAGCGTCCGTCGTGGGCGGTGGAAGCGTTCCGCGATGTCGATCAGGACGTACGGCAGTCGATGCAGCGCGTGCGAACCTCGCCGTTCCTGCCGCACACCGACGACGTCCGCGGGTTCGTCTTCGACGTGACGGAAGGGCTCCTGAGGGAGATCGACCCCGCTGTGTGACCAGCCGGACACACGGAGAAATGCGGCAACTCCGACAATTCCCACTCCTTTATCCACAGGCGAGTGACACGACGCGGTGACGGCAACAAGAATGCGGGTGTGACACCATCCGGAACCTTCCGGAGCCGGTGTCGGTGTTTCGGGGTGGGCCGGGCCGGGTGACAGGCGCCGGCCCGTAGAACGGGCCGAGGAGGGCCGGGTGACGACCTATGACGATCGAGCGAGCCTCACAGATCTGACCACCACAGCGGAGCGTGTCCGCAGGTCGGTGGAGGGTGTGATCGAAGGCAAGCCTGAGGTCGTACGGCTTTCGCTGGTTGTGCTGCTCGCCGAAGGACATCTGCTCATCGAGGATGTCCCGGGCGTCGGCAAAACCATGCTTGCCAAAGCGCTGGCGCGGTCCATCGACTGCTCGGCGAGCCGCATTCAGTTCACGCCGGACCTGCTGCCGTCGGACATCACGGGTGTGTCGATATTCGACCAGCAGCGGCGGGACTTCGAGTTCAAGCCGGGCGCGATCTTCGCCCAGATCGTGATCGGCGACGAGATCAACCGCGCGTCGCCCAAGACGCAGTCGGCGCTGCTCGAGTCGATGGAGGAGCGCCAGGTCACCATCGACGGCAAGACGTACGAACTGCCCAGCCCCTTCATGGTGGTGGCCACCCAGAACCCGGTGGAGATGGAGGGCACCTACCCGCTGCCGGAGGCGCAGCGCGACCGCTTCATGGCGCGCGTGTCCATCGGATACCCCAGCGCGGACGCCGAGCTGCAGATGCTCGATGTGCACGGAGGTGTCTCGCCGCTCGACGATCTGCAGCCGGTGGCGCACGCCCACGACATCGTCAAGCTCATCGAAGCGGTGCGTACCGTCCATGTCGCCGAATCCGTGCGGCGGTATGCCGTGGAGCTGGTGGCGGCCACCCGTAACCACACGGATCTCAGACTCGGCGCATCGCCGCGCGCCACGCTGCATCTGCTGCGTGCCGCCAGGGCCTCGGCCGCGCTGAGCGGCCGTGACTACGCCCTGCCGGACGACATCCAGGCGCTGGCGGTCCAGGTGCTCGCGCACCGGCTGCTGCCCACCGCTCAGGCCCAGTTGAACCGGCGTACGGCGGAGCAGGTCGTGCTGGAGATCATGCAGCGGACCCCCGTGCCCACGGCCGGCGGCGCGGAGACCTCCTATGTCCCGGGCCGGCAGGCCCAGCCGCCGATCTACGGCCAGCAGCCCGGCGCCCGGCGGCTGTGATGTCCGGGGGCCCCGCCGCCGCGGAAAGCAAGGAAGCGGGCGGACTGCGGGCGGCCCTGGGCGGACTGACCACGCGCGGCCGTTCCTTCCTCGCGGCGGGCATAGCCGCCGCGGTGTGCGCCTATGTCCTCGGACAGGGCGATCTGCTGCGCGTCGGTCTGCTGCTCGCGGTGCTGCCGCTGGCCTGCGTCGCCGTGCTGTACCGCACCCGCTACCGGGTCGCGGGCAGCCGGCGTCTCTCGCCCGCGCGCGTGCCCGCCGGGTCCGAGGCGCGTGTGCATCTGCGGATGGACAATGTCTCGCGGCTGCCCACCGGGCTGCTGATGCTCCAGGACCATGTGCCGTACGTGCTGGGGCCGCGGCCCCGGTTCGTGCTGGACCGGGTGGAGGCGGGCGGCAGGCGCGAGGTGTCCTACCGGGTCCGTTCGGATCTGCGGGGGCGCTATCCGCTCGGCCCGCTCCAGCTGCGGCTGAGCGACCCGTTCGGTATGTGCGAGCTGACCCGCTCCTTCAGCGCGTACGACACACTCACCGTCATCCCGCGGACCGAAGCACTGCCCGCGGCGCGGCTCGCCGGTGAGTCCCTGGGGTACGGCGAGGGACGCCAGCGCTCGCTCGCACTGGCCGGCGACGACGACGTGATCCCGCGTACCTACCGCCACGGCGACGATCTGCGCCGGGTCCACTGGCGCTCCACCGCGCGCTACGGCGAACTGATGGTGCGCCGCGAGGAGCAGCCGCAGCGGGCCAGATGCACGGTGCTGCTCGACACCCGGCGGACCGCCTACCAGGGCGCGGGTCCCGACTCCGCCTTCGAGTGGGCGGTGTCCGGCGCGGCCTCCGCGCTGGTCCACATGCTGGAACGGGGCTTCTCGGTCCGGCTGTTGACGGACACCGGAAGCTCGGTGCCCGGTGACGGCTCCGACGGCTTCGCCGGGTCGACCCAGGAGTCGGCCGACTCCGCGGGACTGATGATGGACACGCTCGCGGTCGTCGACCACTCCGACGGAGCCGGGCTCTCACGCTCGTACGACGTGCTGCGCAGCGGGAACGAAGGACTGCTGATCGCCTTCTTCGGCGATCTGGACGAGGAGCAGGCGACCCTGGCCGCGCGCATGCGCCGGCGCAGCGGCGCCGCCGTCGCCTTCGTCCTGGACAGCGGGACCTGGGTGAGCGGCGGCGCGGCGGCAGGGACGGTCGACGACCGGCTGAGACTGCTGCGCGAGGCGGGCTGGACGGCGCTTGCCGTGACGCCCGGGACGCAGCTCTCTGCTCTGTGGCAGCAGGCGGGCCGGCAGCGCACCGAGTCCTCCGGCAGCTCCGGCAGCGGTACGAACGGTTTCTCTGGGGGTTGGTCATGAGCGGTCGCGGAAGGCTGGCACTCTGCGCCTACGCCGCCACGCTGATGGCGGCGGGCGCGATGCTGCCGCTGGTCGAACCGGCCAGCTGGATGCTGCACGCGGCGTTCCTGCTGGCCATCGTGAGCGGTGTGGGCGCGCTGGCCCGGCGGGTGCCGCTGGCCAGGCCGCTGACGGTGGCAGTGCAGGCTCTCGTTCTGCTCCTGCTGCTCACCGTGGTCTTCGCATCGGGCCAGGCGATCCTCGGCCTGCTGCCGGGCCCCGACGCGTTCCAGCAGTTCGGCCAGTTGCTGAGCGCGGGCGGCGAGGACGTCGGGCGGTACGCGATCCCGGCGCCGGCGACCGACGGCATCAGGCTGATGGTGATCGGCGGGGTGCTGGTGATCGGCCTCGCGGTCGACGCCCTCGCGGTGACCTTCCGCAGTGCTGCCCCGGCCGGACTGCCGCTGCTGGCGCTGTACTCGGTCGCGGCGGGCCTGTCCGGCGGCGGCGCGAGCTGGCTGTGGTTCCTGCTCGCGGCCACCGGATATCTGGTGCTCCTGCTGGCCGAGGGCCGTGACCGGCTCTCCCAGTGGGGCCGGGTCTTCGGCGGTGCCGCGCCCGGCCAGGCCCCCACCACGGGCCGGTACATCCCCCCGAGCGGCGGCAATCCGCTGGCCCCGGTCCGTACGGGCCGCAGGATCGGCGCGCTCGCGCTCGGCGTCGCGCTGGTGGTCCCGGCGGCACTGCCCGCGCTCAACGGCGGGCTGCTGGACAGCGCGGGCAACGGGGAAGGACCGGGCCCGGGCGGCACCATCTCCGCCGTGAACCCGCTGGTCTCGCTGCAGGACAGCCTCAATCAGCCCGAGGACCGCGAGGTCATCCGGTATCGCACCAATACGACGGACACCAAGGACCTGTATCTGCGGATCGTCGCGCTGGACCAGTTCGACGGGACGGCGTGGAAGACCTCGCAGCGCGACATCAAGGACGTACCGGACCGGCTGCCCCAGCCGCCGGGCCTGAGTCCGTCCGTCCCTGTCACCGAGATCAAGACGAACGTCTCGGCCGCGGGCTCGTACAAGCAGAGCTGGCTGCCGCTTCCCTACCCGGCGACGAAGGTGGCTATCAAGGGACGCTGGCGCTTCGAGCCCGAGGGCCGGACGCTGGTCGGCGACCGCGGTCAGGACACCCGTAGCGCGCAGTACTCCGTCACCAGCTTCATGGTGAAGCCGACGGCGGAGCAGCTGGCTTCGGCGCCCCGCGCGCCCGCGAAACTGCTCAGCGAGTACACCAAGGTCCCCAGCGGGCTGCCCGCCGATGTCAAGGCCACCGCGAAGCAGGTGACCAAGGGCGCCACGAACGACTACGAGCGTGCGGTCAAGCTCCAGGACTGGTTCGCCGTCACGGGAGGCTTCCGGTACGACACCCACGTGGAGTCGGGTACGGGTGCCTCCGCGATAACCCGATTCCTGAAGAAGAAGGAAGGCTTCTGCATTCACTTCTCCTTCTCGATGGCGGCGATGGCCAGGACGCTCGGGATACCGGCGCGGGTCGCGGTGGGCTTCACCCCCGGCTCCCCGCTCTCGGACGGCAGCATGTCGGTCGGCCTGCAAGAGGCTCACGCCTGGCCCGAGCTGTACTTCGAGGGCGTGGGGTGGACGCGGTTCGAGCCGACCCCGAGCCGGGGCACCCCTCCTGACTACACACGGCCCGAGTCGCCGAGCGGCGGGCCGAGCAGCCCGGCGCAGCCCGAGGGGAGTGCCTCCGCGGAACCTTCCACAGCGCCCTCCACCGCGGACAACTGCCCGCCGCAGGCGCGGCGGCTCGGCGACTGCGGCGCCGCCGCCCCGCGGGACGTCGCTCCGCCCACCGACCCGGGGACCCCGGCGGGGACCTGGGTGAGCGTGGGCCTGGCCGTACTGGCTCTGGTGCTGGTGCCGCTGCTGCCCATGCTGTGGCGGATGAGGACACGGGCGCGACGCCTGCGCTCCGGCGCGGGCGCGCACACGGGCGCCGCGGACCCGGCGCTGTCCATGGAGGAGACCGCAGACGGGCGGACGGCCTTCGAAGAGCGCGCGCTCGCGGAGGAGTCGGCCCGGACGCTGGCGACCTGGCAGGAGATCTCCGACCTCGCCTGGGACCATGGCATCCTGCCCGACGAGTCGCAGACACCGCGCAAGGCGGCTGCCCGCATCGTCCGGCTGGGCAAGCTGGAGGACGAGTCGGCGGACGCGGTGCACCGGGTGGCCCGGGCGGTGGAGCAGGTGCTCTACGCGCCGGAGCCCCGGCCCGTTTCGGGGCTGGCGGACGACGCCCTGACGATCCGGGCCGGGCTACGGGCTGCGGTGAGCCGTGGAACCCGTCTGCGGGCTCTCCTGGCGCCCCGCTCATCCGTCCGGGTGTTGTGGGTCGCCTCGGCTCGCTGGACGGCGCTCACGGACCGCTGGGGCGATCGCCGGAGGGCGCTGCTGGAACGGTGGTCGGGAATCCTGCGCCGCCCGTCCAGGCAGCGAGGCTGACAGCACCGGGCCGCCGGACCGGGCACATGCCCGGCGGCCCGGTGATCCGGCTCCGGGCCCCGGGCTCGCGTCCGGGCTGAGATACGAGTGAGGGGCGACGCGTGACGCGTCGCCCCTCACCCACATGTCATGTTGTTCCGCGTGTGACCGCCGAACGGCTCAGCGGCCCTGGCCGCCCTGCTCGTCGCGGCGGCGCTGCCACCGCTCCTCGATCCGGTGCATCATCGACCTGCGCTGACGGGGCCGGCGGCGAGCCGTGGCTGCCGTGTCCCCCAGGGTCTGTTGCTCACCCGGTTTGGGCGCCTTGCGCCATCCGGTGACCGCGAGAACCGCACAGCCGAGCATGACGAGGAAGCCCACCACGCTGATCCAGATCTGCTGCGCGACCATTCCGGCCATGAGGAGCGCGATACCCACCAGGAAGCCCGCGACTGCCTGGTAGACCCGTCGCCGGGTGTAGGTACGCAGCCCGCTTCCCTCAAGCGCTGTAGCGAACTTGGGATCTTCGGCGTACAGCGCTCGCTCCATCTGCTCGAGCATTCGCTGCTCGTGCTCCGAGAGCGGCACGGAGTCCTCCTAGTCGTCGGTCGCGGGGGGCGACCGGTATGCGGCCCTTTCAGGATAGGCAGGGAATCGCCCCCGTGAAACCCGCCCTCTACGCCAATTCGCCAGTCCGGGCCGCCATGGCGGCTCAGGTGCTGAGGCGTAGATTCCCCAACCTCCGATCCGTCATGCCGGATGGTGTCCCCCGATCATACGGGGCGCGGCCCACGATCGGGGGGTCTGTGGCGTACTCCATCTGCGGCTGCGCCGCTGATCAGCCCTGCTTCTCGCCCAGTACGTGCAGCTGGGTGGCGACGGAATGGAAGGCGGGCAGTTCGGCCGCGGCCGCCTCCAGCTTGAGCAGTGCGTCGAGAGCGCCGGGCTCGGTGTCCACGAGGACTCCCGGGACGAGGTCGGCGAAGACCCTGACGCCGTGCACGGCACCCACCTCGACACCCGCCTCGGCGACGAGTTCGGCGAGCTGCTCGGCGGTGAAGCGCCGCGGCACCGGGTCGCCGGCACCCCAGCGGCCCGCGGGATCGGACAGCGCCTGGCGGGCTTCGGTGAAGTGCCCGGCGAGGGCCCTGGCCAGGACGGCACCGCCGAGCCCGGCGGCGAGCAGACTGATGGCGCCGGAGGACCGCAGGGCGTCCACCGCGTTGCGTACGCCCTCGGCCGGGTCGTCCACGTACTCCAGGACTCCGTGGCACAGCACCACGTCGTAGCCGCCGCGCTCGACGACGTCGAACAGGCCGTGGATGTCGCCCTGGACCCCGCGGACCCGGTCGGCCACACCGGCCTCGGCAGCCCGGCGCTCCAGCGCGAAGAGCGCGTTGGGGCTGGGGTCGACGACGGTGACACGGTGCCCGAGCTGGGCCACGGGCACCGCGAAGTAGCCGCTGCCGCCGCCGGTGTCGAGGACGTCCAGGGCGTCCGTCCCTCTCGCCTTGGCCCGGCGGTCGATGGCGTCCTTGAGGACGTCCCAGACCACGGCGGTACGGAGGGAGGCGCGGGGGCGCATCGGGTCCGACACGGCAGTTGACTCCTCGGGCGGATTCTCGGGCGGATTGACGTTGAAGGACGCAGCCCACCCTATTGCCTTCGCCGACCGCCCCGGCCCTCCGTCCCGCCCTCCGTCCCGCCCTGTGTCCGGCCCTCCGTCCGGCCCTTCTGTCTCACCCCGCGGCGCCCCCCGTCTCCGGCTGCTCCGTCCTCGGCTGCGGCAGCACGGGCTGGAGCACCAGCATCCGCTCGACCAGGCGCAGAAACATGGCCGCGTCGCGCAGCAGGTCGTCGGCGTCACGCGTGCTCGCCGCTCCCTGTATGCCCGCCTCCGCGCGCGCCCTGCGCCGGGCGCCCGAGGCGAACAGGGCGCTCCACTCGGTCAGTTCGGGCGCTATTTCGGGCAGGACTTCCCAGGCGCTTCGGATCCGCTGCCGACGGCGGGCGCTGGTCTCGGGCCGGCCGCGGGCGGCGAGGACCGCGGCCGCGGTCCGCAGGGCGGCCAGATGGGCCGTGGCATACCGCTCGTTCGGCGTTTCGAGAGTGGTGGCCTCGTCCAGTCCCGTACGGGCCTGGGCGAGCAGGTCGAGGGCGGCGGGCGGTGCCGAGGCCCGCCGCAGGACGGGGTGCATGTCGTTCGCCGGTCCGGTCAGTGAGGGGGCAGGGCCGGTGGCGCGGCGCCGGTGTGCGGCTGCTGCGTAGGAGCTGGCCATGACGAACCTCCTGTCGTCGTGTGACGGCACTGTGGCCGTATGTGTCCATCGTGAGGGGCACCACTGACAATCGGCCCTGACCTGCCGCTTTCCCTGTAGGGGTGGTGAGCGGTGGTGACGGCTATGGTGAGCTGAGGAGTACGCGGGATCCCCCGGAGCGATCATGCGCGGACATCGCACCGACCCGCCCGACAGTGGGCAGCAACTCCTGATCACCCTCGGGCGACTCGTCGACCAGGCCCTGGAGCGGATCAAGCTCCAGCGGGCCCGGGTCGAGCTGGCCATGGCCCTGCAGCGCCATATGCTGCCGCCCGCACTGCCGGAGCTGCCCGGCCTGCATTTGGCCGCGAGGTACGCACCCTCACGGGACGGCCTCGACGTGGGCGGCGACTGGTACGACGCCTTCGTGATGACGGACGGGTCGCTCGGGCTCGCGATCGGCGATGTGCAGGGCCATGACGTCGAGGCCATCGCGTTCATGGGGCAGGTACGCACCAGTCTGCGCGCCATCGCCGAGGCGACGAGCGACCCCAAAGAGGTACTGAGCCGCGCCAACGACCTGCTGATCTCGATGGGATGCGGCCTCTTCGCAACCTGCTGCTTCCTGCGCTTCGACCTGGTCAGCCACGATCTGACCGTGTCCAGGGCGGGCCATGTCCCCATGGTCTGGGCCACGGCCGGCGGCGGCTACGGCACGGCCCTCGACAGCGGAGGCCCGCCCCTGGGCATCGTGCCGGGCGAGCACTATCCGGTGACCCACCGCCGGCTGACGGAGGCAGGGGTACTCGTCCTGCTCACCGACGGCGTCGTGGAGGGCCCGAACTACCCCATCGAGGCCGGTCTGGCCGAGGTGGCCCGGCTGGCGCGCGCGGGATTCGACGCCGACCCCGACGTGCTGGCCTCCGCCGTCGTCAAAGTGGCCGACAGGACCGGCCACCGTGACGATGCCGCCGTCCTCGTCGTTCGCTACGACGGCCCGCCCGAGCCCGGGTAGCCGGCCGTTGCGCCGCCTGAGTCCGAGTCGCCGCAGGCCCAGGGGGAGGGCAGACTGCTGTGGTGCGCAATGCGGAGATCAGCCGCTACGGGCCTCCTGCCCTGCAGATCCTCGCTGTCGCCGCTCTCTACTACGGGTCCGCCCGGCTCGGGCTTCTTCAGCAGCTGGTACGCGGTCAGGTCACACCGCTGTGGCCACCGACCGGCGTGGCCCTGGCCGGTCTGCTCATCCTCGGACTGCGGATCTGGCCGGGCATCGCGCTCGGCGCCTTCCTGGTCAATGTCTCCCTCGGCCCTACCTTTCCCGCCGTGCTGGCCATCGCCGCCGGCAACACGCTGGCCCCCGTCTGCGCGTACATGCTGCTGCGCCGGGCGGGGTTCCGCGACGAACTGGACCGGCTCCAGGCCGTTCTCGCGCTGGTTTTCCTCGGCGCCCTGGCCGGAATGCTGATCAGCTCGACCGTGGGCAGCAGTGTTCTGGTGCTTGCCGGTGCGCTGGACGCGAGTGAGTTCTGGCCCACGTGGTCGGTGTGGTGGACGGGTGACGCGATGGGAGTCCTCGTGGTCACTCCGTTCCTCCTCGTCCTGCGCAGGGCACGGTGGCCGCGGAATGCCGGGGTGGGCCGCTGGATCGAGGCGGCGGCGCTGCTGGTGGGCACACTCCTGGCGACGCTTCTGGCGACGACCACCAGCAGTTCGGCTCTGCTCTTCCTCTCGTTCCCCTTCCTGATCTGGGCCGCGTTCCGCTTCCAGCTGGCCGGTGCGGCGCCGTGCGCGCTGGGGGTGTCGACGCTGGCAATCCTCGCCGCTGCCAGGGAGGTCGGCCCGTTCGCCGGTCACGACCTGTTCTCCAACATGGTCACGCTGCAGGCCTTCAACGGCGCCACGGCGCTGATGGCCCTGCTGCTCGCCGCGGTCATCACCCAGCGGAACGAGACCTACGAGGAGATCAAGCGGGTCTGCGCACGGCTCGCCGATCTGGTGGCCCGTATGGATCCCCGCGAGGGGCCGGATCCCGATCTCTGACCCCCTTCCCTTGCTGCCCCTCCGACCGGCTGTCCGGCGACCGGTTTTGCTTCGATCATGGTTTCGGGGGTAGTTTTTGCACTGACTGGTCAGTTCAAAAATAGGGGAGGGTACGTGGACAGACCGCACGGGGTGGCCGTGACCGCCGAGGGCTTCGGGCTCAAGGGCCCACGCGGCTGGGCGTTCCGCTCGGTGAACATCGAGGCGGAACCCGGCTCGCTGATCGCGATCGAGGGCCCGTCCGGCTCGGGTCGCACCTGCCTGCTGCTCGCGCTCACCGGCCGCATGCGCCCCGCCGAGGGCCGCGCCGAGGTCGGCGGCCTGGCGCTGCCGCGCAAGATGGCCGCCGTACGCCGGATCAGCGCGCTCGGTCCGGTGCCGGGTGTCAGCGAACTCGACCCGGCGCTGACCGTCGCCGAGCATCTGCGCGAACGGGCCCTGCTGCAGCGCCGGTTCGACAGCTCACTGCGCGCCCTGCTGCGGCCGCGGGCAGAGCGCACGGCCGAGGCCCGGAGCCGTATCGACAAGGCCCTTGAGGCGGCCGGACTCGATCTGGCGGCCCTCCCCAAGGAGGAGCGCACCGCCGTACGCGATCTGGAGCGACTTGAGGCACTGCGCCTGTCCGTCGCCCTCGCACTGATCGGACGGCCCCGTCTGCTCGCCGTGGACGACACCGACCTCAAGCTCTCCGACACCGACCGGGCCGAGGCCTGGAAGCTGCTGCGCTCCGTCGCCGATGCGGGCACGACCGTGCTCGCCGTGTGCAGCCAGGCCCCCGAGAACACGATCATCATCCGTACGAACGAGGAGGGGGCGGCCGATGCGCTCGCCGAAGCTGGCCGCGCTTGAGCTGAAGCGGTTCGGCAGGGGGAAGCTGCCGCGCGCCGCGCTTGTCGCGGTCCTGCTGCTGCCGCTGCTGTACGGCGCGCTGTACCTGTGGTCCTTCTGGGATCCGTACGGACAGCTCGACAAGATCCCCGTCGCGCTCGTCAACGACGACAAGGGAGCCACCGCCGCCGGCAAGAAGATCGCCGCGGGCGACGAGATCACCAAGGGCCTGCGCGAGAGCAAGGTCTTCGAATGGCACGAGGTGAGCGGGGCCGAGGCCCGCAAGGGCGTCGAAGACGGCGCGTACTACCTCTCGCTGACGATGCCCGAGGACTTCAGCGCGCGTATCGCCTCCAGCTCCGGCGGCTCGCCCGAGACCGGCGCCCTTCAGGTCCGTACGAACGACGCCAACAACTACATCGTCGGGCAGATATCCCGGACGGTCTTCTCCGAGGTCCGCACCGCCGCTTCGGTCAACGCATCCCGCTCCTTCCTCGACCGGATCTTCATCTCCTTCTCCGGCATCCATGACGCCACCGAGAAGGCCGCGAAGGGCGCCGACCAGCTCAAGGGCGGCATCGGCAAGGCGAAGAAGGGCTCCAAGGACCTCGCGGACGGGCTGAAGGACGCCAAGGACGGCAGCGGGAAGCTGGCCGGCGGCCTGGCCAAGCTGACCAAGGGCGCGGGCGATCTCGAGACCGGCTCCAAGCAGGTCTCCAACGGCACCCAGGCGCTCGCCGACAAGGTCAACGGGGTCGCCGCCGAGGTACGCCCGTACCTCAAGGACAACGGCAAGGCGATCGGTGACACGGCCCGCCTGGTCGCCGACTCCTCCCAGGCGGTACGCCACAACCTCGACATCCTCGTGAAGACGGCACCCGGCTCCGCGGTCCTCGCGCACAAGTCGGCCGACGAGCTGAGCAGCATCTACAAGACGCATTGCGAGGACGCACTACTGCCGGACCCGACCGCCTGCCCCGCCCTCAAGCGGGCCAAGGTCACGGCCGCCGATGTCGCCAAGATCGCCGACGACGTCAACACCCTGGTGAAGGACAACAACGGCGATCTGAAGAAGCTGGACGGCCACCTCGCCGATCTGCAGAAGAAGGCCAACGACCTGGCCAAACGGTCACCGCGGCTCGACGAGGACCTGGAGTCGTCCGTCCGCAAGATCAATGAGCTCAACTCGGGCGCCAGGAAGGTCGCTCAGGGCGCGGACAGAGTGCACACCGGGCTGAGCGGCGCCGAGTCGGGCTCCACCGACCTCGACACCGGAGTCGGCAAGCTCAAGAAGGGCGCGGGCAAGCTGGACGGCGGCATGTTCAAGCTGGCCGACGGTTCGACCGAGCTGGCAGGCGGACTCAACGACGGCGTCGGCAAGATCCCCGACTACGACAAGAACGACCGCGACCGCCGCACCGAGGTGATGGCCGACCCGGTGCAGCTGGCCAACCAGTCGCTCCACAAGGCGCCCAACTACGGCACCGGCTTTGCCCCGTACTTCATCCCGCTCTCCCTCTGGGTGGGCGCGATGGTCGCGTACATGATCATCCAGCCGCTGAACCGGCGCGCCCTCGCCGCGGGTGCCTCCGCCTGGCGGATCGCCCTGGCCGGCTGGCTGCCCGTCGCCGCGATCGGTCTGGCGCAGGTCGCGGCACTGATGTCCGTACTGCATTGGGGCCTCGGCCTGAAGATGGCGTACGCGGCCGGGACCGTCGGCTTCCTCGCCCTCGTCACCTGCTGCTTCGCCGCGATCATCCAGTGGCTGAACGCCCGCTTCGGGGCCGCGGGCCGCATCCTGGTCCTCGCCGTACTGATGCTCCAGCTGACCTCGGCCGGCGGCACCTACCCCGTCCAGACCAGCCCGGCGTTCTTCAACGCCATCCACCCCTTCCTCCCGATGAGTTACGTCGTCGACGCGCTGCGCAGGCTCATCACCGGCGGCGGACTCGGCCCGGTCTGGCAGGCGTACGCGGTGCTGATCGCCTTCACCGCGGGTGCGATCGCACTGACCGCCGTCTCCGCCCGGCGCAAGCAGGTGTGGACGCTCGACCGGCTGCACCCCGAGCTGAGTCTGTGAGAGCGGGCGGACCTGTGAGAATCGATTCCATGGACGACGCCATGGACGCCAAGGACAGCACCAGCACAAGACGCCGGGCGACCCGGGCAAAGCTCTACGAGGCCGCGGTGACACTCATCGCCGAGCAGGGCTTCTCCGCCACCACGGTGGACGAGATCGCCGAACGCGCCGGGGTCGCCAAGGGCACGGTCTACTACAACTTCAAAAGCAAGACCGAGCTCTTCGAGGAACTGTTGCGGTTCGGCGTCGGCCTGCTCACCGCCTCGCTCCAGTCCGCCGCCGACGAGACGGCGGAGCGCGGCGGCACCAAGGTCGAGGCGCTGGACGCGATGATCAGGGCCGGTCTGGTCTTCATCGACCGCTATCCGGCCTTCACCCAGCTGTACGTCGCCGAACTGTGGCGCACCAACCGGGCCTGGCAGTCGACGCTTCTCGTCGTACGCCAGCAGGCGGTCGCAGTCGTCGAGACAGTGCTGCGAGAAGCCGTCGAGAACGGCGAGTTGAGCGAGGAGATCGACATTCCGCTGACCGCGGCCGCGCTGGTCGGGATGGTGCTGGTGGCGGCGCTCGACTGGCAGGCGTTCCAGCCCGAGCGGTCGATAGACGATGTGCACTCGGCCCTGTCACGGCTGTTGCACGGCCGCGTCAGCGGGCGCTGAACGATCCCTGCGGGAGACACAAAAGTGCCGGTCCGGCGAGGCTCGATCCCCCCGAGCCCCGCCGGACCGGCGGTGTTCCCCCCACGGTCCCCGTACCCCCGTACTCCCCCGTTCCGTCAGGGGAGCTGCGCCGTTCCGCCGCCCCGTGTCGGCGGTGCCGGCGCCGCGCCCCCTCCGTGGTCTCCACTCTTCCGTCTGCGCAGGTGGGACCTCATCCGCGCGCGTACTCATCTCACGTACTAGGTACGGATACTCAGCCCTGCGCACTCATCCCCACCCGAGCCGATCGGCAGCTGGTTACGATCGCGTCCGTGTCCGTACTCCCTCTCGTCTTCACCAGCGGCTGGGCCAGCGGGATCAACGCGTATGCGGTGGTCCTGCTCCTCGGCGTCTTCGGCGCGACCGGGCTCACCGACGAGGTGCCCGAATCGCTTCAGCGCACCGATGTCCTGATCGTCGCCGGGGTGCTCTTCCTCTGCGAGGCGGTGGCGGACAAGGTCCCGTACGTCGACTCGATATGGGACACCGTGCACACCGTGATCCGGCCGGTGGCGGGCGCGGTCGTGGCCGCGCTGCTGGCCGGGGACAGCGGCTCGCTGCCGGAGCTCGCGGCGGGCGCCGTCGGCGGTTCGACCGCGCTGATGAGCCATCTGGTCAAGGCCGGCACGCGGATGGCGATCAACACCTCGCCCGAGCCGTTCAGCAATATCGCGATGAGCACGGCGGAGGATCTGGGCGTCGCCGGGATCATCACGTTCGCGATATTCCATCCGCTGGCGGCCGCGGTCATCGCCGGAACGCTGCTCGTGCTGGGGATAGTGATACTGGTCTTCCTGGCCTCGCGGATCCGCCGGTTCTGGCGGCGCAAGGCCCAGCGGCGCGAGGAGAAACGGCTGGCGGCGGCAGGGGTCGACAGACCGCCGTGGTGACCGGGCCGTCGGAACCGGGGTGCCCGGGCGGCGCACGCGATCGGGGTGACCGGGCCACCCGGATCGGTTGTCAGTGGCGGCCGATAGGGTCGCCGACATGGGACGGATTGCGGTGATCGGCGCCGGGATGGGCGCCATGGCGGCTGCCGCCCGGCTGGCCGTGGCAGGCCACCGGGTGACGGTGTACGAGCGCTCGGAGACGTACGGCGGCGCGGTGGGCCGTTTCGAGCGCGAGGGTTTCGCCTTCGACACCGGTCCCGGTCTGCTGCATCTGCCCGCCGTCTGGCGGGACTTGTTCGTCAAGACCGGCAAGGAGCCGCTGGAGCAGTGCGTCGGGCTGGTTCAGGTGGACCCGTCGAGCCGTCACATCTTCGCGGACGGCACGACGGTCTCCCTGCCGAACGCCTCCCGGGCCGGAATCGTCTCGGCACTGGACGCGGCGCTCGGCTCGGGCGCGGGTGAGCGGTGGGGCGAGTTCCTGGGGCGGGCGCGGGACGCCTGGGAGCGCACGAGGCGGCCGTTGCTCGAGGAGCCCCTGCGGGCCGACTGGCAGGTGCTGGGACGCGATCCCTATCCCGCGCTGCGGCACCGCAGGCTGCTGCGCGCCCGGCAGGCCTCCACGGTCTCGGAGGTCGGTGCCTGGGAGCTGGCCGACCCGAGGCTGGCGGCCCTGCTCGATGCCTACGCGCTGGCCTACGGCCTGGATCCACGGCACGCCCCGGCGAGCGCCGCCCTGTTGCCCTACATGGAGCAGACGTTCGGCAGTTGGTATGTCGAGGGCGGGATGCGCGAACTGGCCCGCGCGGTGTACGAGCGCTGCCTTGCCCGGAAGGTGGAGTTCGCCTTCGGGTCCGAGGTGACCGGGATCCTCGACAAGGACGGCAGGGCCGCCGGGGTCGAGCTGGCCCGGGGCGCGGTCGCCGAGGCGGATCATGTGGTGGCGGGCGTGGAGGCGGCGGATCTCGTCGGGCAGGAGCTGTGGCGGGACGGAGACGTCAAGCCCCAGGGGGGCTCTGCCGAGGGGCAGTTGCCGGGCCGGTTCACCGTGCTGCTCGCCCTGCGCGGGACGCGCCCCGCAGAGGTCGTCCACCGCACCGTGGTGCACTCCCCCGACGCAGCGGCGGAAGCGGCGGCGGTCTTCGGCGGGCGGACGGACGCGCGCCCCACCGTCACCGTGCAGCGGCCCGGTGATCCCCGGACCACTCCGGACGACGGGCACGAGGCGGTCACCCTGTCCGCCACGGTCAGCGGGCACGGCGGCCAGGTCGACTGGACGGACCCGGCGCTGCGCGAGCGGTACGCCGATGTGCTGATCGAAGCCGCGGCTGCTGCCGTTCCGCAGATACGGGAACGCGTGCTGTGGCACGAGACCCTCACGCCCGCCGAGACGGGAGCGCTGGCCGGGCCCGCGCTGGCGGGCGGCGGCGGACGGTATCTGCACCCGGCGAACAGCACCCGGCTGCCCGGTCTGTATCTGGTGGGCGGCCGCGCACACCCCGGCGGCGGGCTCGCGCACGCGGGCATGTCAGGGGCGCTGGTCGCCGGTCTGATCGTGGAGGGCGCGGACTTCCGCGGCTCCCAGTGAGGACCCGGCCGGGGTGACGGCGGGTCAGTAGCGGTACTGCTGCTCGTTGTACCCGGTGTCGTAGCCGTAGTCGTACTGCGAGGGCTGCTCCTGCGGCATCGGCGGCACCTGCTGATCGCCCTCGCGCTGCTGCGGGACCCACAAACCGCCCGCAGGCGTCTCGCTGTACTGAGGCTGCGCGTACGGGTCGGCGTACTGCTGCTGGCCGCCGTAGTTGTCGTAGCTCTCGTACGCGTTGTACTGCTGCCCGCCGACATACGGATCGGAGTACGCGGCGTACTGCTGCTGCCCGGTCCCGTAGTCGTACTGCCCGGCGTAGGCCTCCTGGCCCGTCGGCTGCTGCTGGTCGTAGCCGGAGTAGTAGCTGTCGTACTGGCCGCCGTACTGGGCGTACTGGCTCTGCTGCTGCTCCTGCTGCTGCGCGGCATAGGCCGCTTCGCTGTACACGCCGTACTGCCCGGTGTCGTCCGGGAGTGGCTGCGGCTCGTAGACGGGCTCAGGCTCGGGCGACGGGTCCGCGTCCTCGTAAGCGAGGTCGGAGACCTCCAGCGTGGGCTCGCGCGGCGTCGCGCCCGGCCCGGGGCCGGACTTGCGGCGGCGGCTCTCGCCCGGGCTGCCGCCGAGCGCCCAGCCGGTGGAGAAGCCGCGGCGGAAGGAGAGCGTGACATACGTCTGTCCGACCGCGAAGGCGATGGCGCCGACCGCGATCACCACCACCGAGGGCAGCAGTACACCGAAGACCACACCGAGGAATCCGACGAAGGCGAGCAACCGCCAGCGCAGCCGCGCCTTGTACTGCAGCAGCACCTCACCGAGCAGCCACAGCGCGACAATGCCGAACGCGATATAGAGGACCGTCCAGCCCATGCCCGCCCCTCTCCTTCGGCCGCCGCCCCGGGTCGGGGCGGGTGCGACCGATCACGACTGCTCGTGCAGTCCGAGATTCTCGTAGATTTCGAGCGTCGCCGTGGAGTTGTTGAGCGTAATGAAGTGCAGTCCGGGGACTCCCTCGGAGAGCAGCCGTGCACAGAACTCCGTCGCGTACTCGATGCCAATGGAGCGTACAGCGGCCGGATCGTCCTTGACGGTGAGGATCCTCTCTTTCAGGTCCGCCGGGAACGTGGCATTGCTGAGCTGTGCAAACCTCTCCAGCTGCTTGACGCTGGTGACCGGCATGATCTCCGGAATGATCGGCGTCCGGCAGTCCGCGGCCTCGACCCGGTCGCGCAGCCGCAGATAGTCCTCGGGCTGGAAGAACATCTGTGTGATCGCGTAGTCCGCGCCTGCCCGGCACTTGTCGACGAAGTGGCGGGTGTCGGTGTCCCAGTCCTGCGAGCGCGGATGCATCTCGGGGAAGGCCGCGACGCCGACGCAGAAGTCTCCCGACTCCTTGATCAGCTGGACGAGCTCGGCGGCGTACTGCACGCCCTCGGGGTGCTTGACCCAGTCGCCCATCGGGTCGCCGGGCGGGTCGCCCCGGACCGCGAGGATGTTGCGGATCCCCGCGTCGGCGTACTGGCCGATCATGTTGCGCAGCTCGGCGATGGAGTGGTTGACCGCGGTGAGGTGCGCGACGGGGGTCAGGGTGGTGTCGGCGGCGATCTGCTCGGTCGCCTTGACGGTCCCGGCGCGCGTGGATCCGCCGGCGCCATAGGTCACGGAGACGAAGTTCGGTGCGACCGCCTCGACCCTGCGCAGCGCGTTCCAGAGGTTCCGCTCGCCCTTCTCGGTCTTGGGCGCCCAGAACTCGAAAGAGTAGGACGTTTTACCGGTGGCGAGCAGGTCGCGCACAGTCCGTGCGCGATCCGTCCGGGTCGAAGCTGTACCGAGGGCCATACTCGCAGGTTAACCAGGGCCCCCGGGTCCCCCAACCGGAGTCCACCCATCGGACACCGAACCCTCATGAATCGGCCTACTGCCCGTAGGCCCGTATCCGCTTGGTGAGATCCGCGGTGGCCGCTGCCGGATCGTCGGCCTCGGTGATCGCGCGTACGACGACGATCCTGCGGGCGCCCGCCTCCAGCACCTCGTCCAGATTGCCCGCGTCGATACCGCCGATCGCGAACCACGGCCGGTCCGTCTGCAGGCCCGCCGCATAGCGCACAAGGCCGAGTCCGGGGGCGTACCGCCCGGGCTTGGTGGGGGTGGGCCAGCAGGGTCCGGTGCAGAAGTAGTCCACGCCCGGTTCGACGGCGGCCGCGGCCACCTCGGACTCGGCGTGTGTGGAGCGGCCGATCAGGACGTCCTCGCCGAGGATCGCGCGGGCGGCCAGGACCGGCAGGTCGCCCTGTCCCAGATGCAGCACGTCGGAGCCGATGGCGTGGGCGACGTCCGCGCGGTCGTTGACGGCGAGCAGCTTGCCGTGCCTGCGGCAGGCGTCGGCGAAGACCTGGAGGTGCTCCAGCTCTTCGACCGCCTCCATGCCCTTGTCGCGCAGCTGCACGATGTCGACTCCGGAGGAGAGCACGGCGTCGAGGAAGGCGGCGAGGTCGCCCTGCTTCTTCCGGGCGTCCGTGCAGAGATAGAGCCGGGCGTCGGACAGCAGCTCACGAGCCGTGGACATGGGTGTATCCCCCCGTTGGGTCGGCGGTGTGCGGGCGGCGGCGCTCGGCCGCCTCCCGCACACCGCGTGGTGGTGTCTTGTCAGACGGCGAGCGCCTGGGCCCGGCGCTTCACCTCCGTGCCGCGATTCTCGCTGAGCGCCTGCGCGGGCGTGCCCGGCAGGGTCGCGTCGGGAGTGAAGAGCCACTCCAGCATCTCTTCGTCGGTGAAGCCGTCGTCCCTCAGGAGCGTCAGGGTCCCGGCGAGACCCTTGACCACCTTGTTGCCGTCGATGAAGGCGGCAGGCACCTGAAGCGCCCGGTTCTCACCACGGCGCACGGCGATCAGCTGGCCTTCCTTGACCAGCTGCCGTACGCGTGTCACCTCGACATCGAGCATTTCCGCGATGTCGGGAAGGTGGAGCCAGGCGGGGACGAGAGCATCGATCTTTGCGTCAATCTCGGTCACAGGACAAGCCTGCCATCCCGGACTGACAGTCGGTAGCCGGACCCTGGCAGGACTACGCCACAGCCGCCGCTTTCAGAGGCACGGAGGGGTCCGCGGCGAGGTCCGGATCCAGCCGTGCGCCGGACAGGATGAGCTTGCGCCCTTGCATCAGGTCGCGGGCCCTGCCGACGGCGAGAAGGGCGACCAGGGAGCCCTCGCGCAGCCAGAGCACCGTCCAGGCGGCGCCCGCCGGATCGCCGCGCCACACCATCGTGTCGGCGGCGGAATGGTGACCCGCGTACTGCACGAAGCGGCCGAACTGTTCGGACCAGAAGTACGGCACAGGGTCGTAGACCTGCGGCGGCTGCCCGAGGCCGCTCGCGATCACATTGGCGGCCACCGTGCGTGGCCCCTGCAGGGCGTTGTCCCAGTGGTGCACGAGCAGCCGCCGGCCGTAGCGGCCGGACGGGAAGGAGGCGCAGTCGCCGACCGCGTACACATCGGGCAGAGAGGTGCGCAGATGCTCGTCGGCGGTGATTGCGCCGTCCGGGCCGAGCGCGATGCCGGAACCGGCCAGCCAGCCCGTGGCGGGGCGTGCGCCGATGCCGACGACCACGGCTCCGGCCGCGAGCTCACGGCCGTCCGCGAGGATCACCCTGCCGGGTTCGATGGCGGCCACGCGCGCGTGGGTGATCAGTTCGGTGCCGTACTCCGCGTACCAGTCGGTCATCGGGGCGGCGACCTCGGCGGGCAGGGCGCCCGCGAGGGGGCGGTCGGCCGCCTCGACGACGGTGACCGCGCAGCCTGCCTCGCGGGCGGCCGTGGCGAATTCCGCGCCGATCCAGCCCGCGCCGACGACCACCATGTCGTGCTGCTGGGCGATGACGGGGCGCAGCCGTGCGGCGTCGTCGAGGGTGCGCAGCAGATGGACTCCGGGCACACCCTCGGTGCCCGGCAGCGTGATCGGCTCGGCGCCGCTGGCGATGACCAGGACGTCGTACGGGAAGGCTCCCGCCTCGGTGTCCAGCTCATGGGCATCGGAGCGTACGCCGAGCACTTCGCAGCCCAGCCGCAGCTCGATGGCGAGCGCCTCGAAGTCGACCTCGAAGGCCGAGCCCTCTGCCTTGCCGAGCAGGATCGCCTTGGAGAGCGGCGGTCTGTCGTACGGCTGGTGGGGCTCGGCGCCGATCAGGGTGACCGGTCCGGTGAAGCCCTGCTCGCGCAGGGCCACGGCGGTCTGCACTCCGGCCATTCCCGCGCCGACGACGACCACGCGCCGTGCGTCGTGCGTCTTCGCTGCGTGCGCCGGCTGCTGCTCGGGGTTCTGCTGATCGCTCACCCGTCAACCTTACGCATCTGACGGCCCGTCAGGAAACCAGTTCCTCGACAACGCTCGTCCCGCTGCCCTCCTGGGACTCCCACTCCCAGCTCTCCTCCAGGCGCAGCCGTCCGTCCTCCAGCTCGACCACGGCGGAGACACAGTGCCCGGACGACGTCCCGCCGTCCGTCTTCAGCTGTACGTAGCGGAAGTCGAGGCGGTCACCCTCCCGCGTCCCCACGAGATGGCCGCGCACCACGTCGCCACCCTCGTAATCGGCCCAGATCCGGCCGTCCCGCTCGTGGTACGTGAAGCGGGTGCGGGTGCCCACCTGGCCCGGAGCCTGGTCGGCGACCGGCGAGAGGACAAGACCGTCGAGCGACCGTGCCACAGCGTCGGCTCCCTTACTGCGAGTTGAGGGCGGGGGTTAGGGTGGCCACCGTAAGGCACTCGCGGGAGCCCGGACGCACCGGGCTGAGAGGGAGGCTGGACGGCCTCCGACCGTACGAACCTGATCCGGGTCATGCCGGCGAAGGGAGGGGCTGGACGCCCATGTCGCGTATTTCCGAAACGCGCACTTCAGACGTCCTCGTCATCGGGGGCGGAATCATCGGCCTGGTCACGGCCTGGCGCGCGGCGCAGCGCGGACTGCGGGTCGCGCTCGCCGATCCCGAGCCGGGCGGCGGGGCCGCACAGGTCGCCGCGGGCATGCTCGCCGCCGTCACCGAGCTGCACTACGGCGAGCAGACACTCCTCGGTCTCAATCTCGAATCCGCACGCCGCTATCCGGACTTCGTCGCCGAGCTGGAGGAGGCGAGCGGGCAGTCGGTGGGCTACCGCGCGTGCGGCACGCTCGCCGTCGCGCTCGACGCCGACGACCGGGCGCACCTGCGTGAACTGCATGCCCTGCAACGCCGGTCCGGCCTGGAGTCGGAGTGGCTGAGCGGGCGCGAATGCAGGCGACTCGAGCCGATGCTGGCGCCCGGCGTACGCGGGGGTCTGCGGGTGGACGGCGACCACCAGGTCGATCCCCGGCGGCTGGCAGGGGCGCTGGTGAAGGCCTGCGAACGCGCCGGGGTGATCTTCCACCGCGGCTGGGCCGAGCGGCTTTCGGTGGTACGGGACCGGGCGGCCGGAGCCGTGCTGACGGACGGCGAGGAGCTCACGGCGGACCAGGTCGTCCTGGCGGGCGGCAGTCTGAGCGGCAGGCTCGGCGGCGTACCGGCGGATGTGCTGCCTCCGGTACGGCCGGTGAAGGGCCAGGTCCTGCGGCTGACCGTGCCGCCCGCGTACGCACCCTTCCTCTCCCGGACCGTGCGGGCGGTCGTGCGCGGCAGCGATGTCTATCTGGTGCCGCGCGAGAACGGCGAGCTGGTCGTCGGAGCGACGAGCGAGGAGCTCGGCTGGGACAGAACGGTCACCGCCGGCGGGGTCTACGAGCTGCTGCGCGACGCGCACGAACTGGTGCCCGGCATCACCGAGCTTCCGCTCACCGAGACCCGCGCGGGGCTGCGCCCCGGCTCTCCCGACAATGCGCCGCTGCTGGGCCCGAGTGCCCTGCCCGGTCTGCATCTGGCCACCGGCCACTACCGCAACGGGGTGCTGCTGACCCCCGTCACCGGCGATGTGATGGCCGAACTGCTGGTCAGCGGCGCGCTGCCGGACGAGGCACGCGCCTTCACCCCGCGCCGTTTCTCTCCCGTACGTCTGGAGCAGCCCGTATGAACGTCTCCGTCAACGGCGAGACGCGTGAACTCGCCACCGGAACGACCCTGGACAGCCTGGTCGCCGACCTCAGCGCCGCTCCGTCCGGGGTCGCCGCCGCCCTCAACGAGGCGGTCGTGCCACGCAGTCAGTGGTCCGGCACGGTCCTCGGCGACGGCGACCGGGTCGAAGTCCTCACCGCCGTGCAGGGAGGCTGAGCAGCCATGGCAGACGACCGTCTCACCATCGGCGACACCACGTTCAACTCCCGGCTGATCATGGGTACGGGCGGGGCGCCCAGCCTCGACATCCTCGAACGCTCCCTCGTCGCGAGCGGCACCGAACTCACGACGGTCGCGATGCGCCGCCTCGACCCCACCGTTCAGGGCTCCGTGCTGTCCGTCCTGGAGAAGCTGAACATCCGCGTCCTGCCCAATACGGCGGGCTGCTTCACGGCCGGAGAGGCCGTCCTGACCGCCCGCCTCGCGCGTGAGGCGCTCGGCACGGACTGGATCAAGCTCGAAGTCGTCGCGGACGAGCGGACGCTGCTGCCCGATCCGATCGAGCTGCTGGAGGCGGCCGAGACACTGGTCGACGACGGCTTCACCGTGCTGCCGTACACCAATGACGACCCCGTGCTCGCCCGGAAGCTGGAGGACGTGGGCTGCGCGGCGATCATGCCGCTGGGCTCACCGATCGGCTCCGGCCTGGGCATTCGCAACCCCCACAACTTCCAGCTGATCGTCGAGCACGCGCGCGTGCCGGTCATTTTGGACGCCGGGGCGGGTACGGCGTCCGACGCCGCACTCGCGATGGAGCTGGGCTGCGGGGCGGTGATGCTGGCGTCGGCGGTCACGCGGGCGCAGGAGCCGGTGCTGATGGCGGAGGCGATGCGGCACGCGGTGGAGGCGGGACGCTTGGCGCGGCGGGCGGGACGCATTCCGCGCCGGCACTTCGCGGAAGCGTCCTCCCCGCACGAGGGCCGGGCGGCGCTGGACCCGGAACGCCCGGCGTTCTGACCGCTGCGCGGGGTGGGGAAAATCAAGCCCCGCCGGCGTTTGAGGTGCTGGGGTCCGGGGGCAGCGCCCCCGGAAGGCCCGGGCTGTCACAGCTCGGCTGCAGTACGGCTCCGGTCCCACCCCGGTGCGTCGGGCCTGTCGGTCATGACTCGTAGAATCTCCCGCGTGGATACGACCCTCAAGGACCCCCTCGTCGGGCAGGTGCTCGACGGCCGCTACCGCGTCGACGCACGCATCGCAGTCGGCGGTATGGCCACGGTCTACCGGGCCGTCGACACCCGACTCGACCGGGTGCTCGCGCTCAAGGTGATGCACCCCGCCCTCGCCACCGACGCCTCGTTCGTGGAGCGCTTCATCCGCGAGGCCAAGTCCGTGGCGCGCCTCGCCCACCCCAATGTGGTCGGGGTCTTCGACCAGGGCGCCGAGGGTGCGTACGTCTATCTGGCCATGGAGTACGTCGCGGGCTGCACACTCCGCGACGTACTGCGCGAGCGCGGGGCCCTTCAGCCGCGGGCCGCGCTCGACATCATGGAGCCCGTGCTGGCCGCGCTCGGCGCGGCCCACCGGGCCGGGTTCGTCCACCGGGACATGAAGCCGGAGAACGTGCTGATAGGAGACGACGGCAGGGTCAAGGTCGCCGACTTCGGTCTCGTACGCGCGGTCGGCTCGGTCACCAACACCACCGGCACCGTGCTGGGCACGGTCTCGTATCTCGCTCCGGAGCAGATCGAGTACGGCACGGCAGACACCCGCGCCGACGTGTACGCCTGCGGGGTCGTCCTCTACGAGATGCTGACCGGCTCAAAGCCGCACTCCGGGGACACCCCCGCCCAGGTCCTGTTCCACCATCTGAACGAGGACATTCCGGCGCCCTCCGCGCTGGTGCCGGGGCTCGCCGTCGAGTTCGACGAGCTGGTCGCGAGCGCCACGGCCCGCAATCCCGAGGTCCGCCCGTACGACGCGGTGGCGCTGCTGGCACAGGTTCGCGAGGCCCGGGCCGGGCTCAGTGACGAGCAGCTGGACCTGGTGCCGCCGCAGGCGATCGTGGCGGACGCGGCCCCGGACACCCAGGCACCCGAGGCCCCGTCCGCCTCGGAGGACGCCACGAGCGTGATTCCCCGGGTGCTGCCCCGTGAGGAGCCCGGGGTCAACCACACCGCCCGGCTGACGATGCCGCCGCCGGAGCCGCCCCATCAGTCGCGGCAGACCGGCCGCCGTGGCGTGCCGCGGCGCGGCGTCCTCGCCGCCCTGGTCGCGGTGCTGCTCGTGCTCGGCGTGGGCGCGGGCGTCTGGTACATCAGCTCCGGGCAGTTCACCCGGGTTCCGGCCCTCATCGGCAAGAGCGAGAAGGACGCCCGGCAGGAGCTGAACAGCGCCGGACTCGATGTGAAGAAGGTCCGGTACGACTTCAGCGAGACGGTCAAGCGCGGCACAGTCATCAACACCGACCCCGCGACCAATGCGCGCATCCGCGGCAACGGCTCGGTGACGATCATCGTCTCGCGCGGCCCGGAGATCGTCCGCGTCCCCGACGTCAAGAACAAGCCGCTCGCGCAGGCCGAGCGCGAGCTGGAAAAGGCCGGTCTGGCACCCGGTGTGGTCACCAAGGCCTTCAGCGAGGAGGTCGAGCAGGGGGCCGTGATCAGCACGGACCCGGCTTCCGGGACCCGCCGCAGCCCCGACTCCGCGGTCGCCATCGTCGTCAGCCAGGGCGCGCCGATCGACGTCCCGGGCGTGACCGGTGCGTCGGTGGACGACGCCACCAGCGAGCTGGAGGGCAAGGGCTTCAAGGTCAAGATCGCCTCCCAGCAGATCAACTCTTCGGAGGAGGCGGGCTCCGTCGCCGCGCAGTCCGCGGCCGAGGGCACCCAGCTGGCCCGGGGCGACACCATCACGCTGACGGTGTCCAAAGGCCCGCGCATGCTCGACGTTCCGGATGTCGTCGGCAAGAAGGTCGACGAGGCCACGAGCAAGCTGGAGGCCGCGGGCTTCGAGGTCAAGGTCGACAAGAGCTTCCCGTTCCTCGGCGACACCGTGGAGAGCCAGTCCGTCGCGGCGGGCGAGCAGGCCCCCGAGGGCAGTACGATCACCATCAAGACCAAGGGACTGTAGTTCTCATGCGCAACCCCGTCGGCGGCCATGTCCCCGTGGCCGGCGGCCTCGCCACCACCGGTCTCGCGTACGCCCGTGAGCTGGAGGCGGAGACCGTCCAGGTCTTCGTCGCCAATCCGCGCGGCTGGGCGACGCCCGCCGGAAATCCGGCGCAGGACGAGCAGTTCCGCGCCGAGTGCGCGGCCGAAGGAATCTCGGCGTACGTCCACGCCCCGTATCTGATCAACTTCGGCTCGCACACCGAGGCGACCGCGGAGAAGTCCGTGGAGTCGCTGCGGCACTCGCTGCGCCGGGGCCGTGAGATCGGCGCGCTGGGTGTGGTCGTACACACCGGCTCGGCGACCGGCGGCCGCCCCCGCGAGGTGGCGCTGGCGCAGGTACGGGAGCTGATGCTGCCGCTGCTCGACGAACTGACGCACGACGACGACCCGTTCCTCCTGCTGGAGTCGACGGCGGGCCAGGGCTTCTCGCTCTGCTCGCGCACCTGGGACTTCGGACCGTACTTCGAGGCGCTGGACGCCCACCCCAAGCTGGGCGTGTGCCTGGACACCTGCCACATATTCGCGGCGGGACACGATCTGTCGGGCCCGGACGGGATGACGAAGACCCTGCATCTGCTGGTGGGAACGGTCGGCGAGGGGCGGCTCAAGCTGATCCACGCCAATGACTCCAAGGATGTGGCGGGCGCCCACAAGGACCGTCACGAGAACATCGGCGCAGGTCATATCGGCGAGGAGCCGTTCAGGGAGCTGATGCGGCATCCGGCGACCGAGGGCGTACCGCTGATCATCGAGACTCCCGGCGGCAAGGAGGGGCACGCGGCGGATGTGGCGCGGCTGAAGAAACTCCGCTGAGAGAACTTCATTGAGGAATACCCCTGGGGGGTATACGGTTCTTGCTGTCGGCAGGAACCGCTACCTGACGTTGGGGGCCTCATGCAGCACGAACCGCACGACACTCACACCGAGCACGAGCACCAGGCCCACGAGGCGCAGCACACGCACGAGTCGCACCACGGGCACACTCACGAGAGTCACGGCACGGTCAGCTGGTCGACCGCCGCCCAGGCCACCCTCCACTGCCTCACCGGCTGCGCCATCGGCGAGGTGCTCGGCATGGTCATCGGCACCGCGCTGGGCTGGGGAAACGTGCCGACGATGATCCTCGCGATCGTCCTGGCCTTCTTCTTCGGCTACTCACTCACGCTGCGCGGCGTCCTCAAGGCCGGAGTCGACTTCAGGACCGCCTTCAAGGTCGCCCTCGCCGCCGACACGCTCTCCATCGCCGTGATGGAGCTGATCGACAACGGCGTGATCGTGCTCTGGCCGAACGCCATGGACGCACATCTCTCGGACCTGCTCTTCTGGGGCGCTCTGACCGTCTCGCTCGTCATCGCGTTCGTGCTCACCACACCCGTGAACAAGTGGATGATCGGCCGCGGCAAGGGCCACGCGGTGGTCCACCAGTACCACCACTGAACTACCGAGAACCAGGATCAGAGCTCGGGGCCGTCCCCGGGCTCTTCCTGGTACGAGTAGCGCTGCTCGCGCCATGGATCGCCGAGATTGTGGTAGCCGCGCTCCTCCCAGAAGCCTCGGCGGTCGGCGGTCATGTACTCCACGCCCCGGACCCATTTGGGCCCCTTCCAGGCGTACAGATGCGGCACGACAAGCCGCAGCGGAAAGCCGTGCTCGGCGGTGAGCAGCTCACCGTCCTTGTGGGTCGCGAAGATCGTGCGGTCCGAGACGAAGTCGGAGAGCCGCAGATTGGCGCTGAATCCGTACTCGGCCCAGACCATGACATGGGTGACGTTCGCGGCCGGCGGGGCGAGGTCCACGATCGTCCGGGCGGGCACACCGCCCCATTCGGCCCCCAGCATGCTGAACTTCGTCACGCAGTGCAGATCGGCGACGACCGTCGAGAAGGGCAGCGCCGAGAACTCCTCGTGGGTCCAGCACCGTTTGTCGCCGTCCGCGGTGGCGCCGAAAACCCTGAACTCCCAGCGGTCCGGCTTGAATTTGGGTACGGGCCCGTAGTGAGTGACCGGCCAGCCACGCTGCAGTCGCTGCCCCGGCGGAAGCTCGGACTCCTCTGATGCGCGGTATTCCCGGCTCTCCGGCTGACCCATGCCTTCAATGGTGACAGACCGGGAGGGGTGGTCATGACCAGGTCTGGCCGGATTCGGGCAACTCGTACTAAGCATGCACTTACTGGACGCCCCCCTGCCTCGGTGCGAGGATGCGCGCACCTGCCCCAGTCACACGCGCGGAAGGAGCCTCTGCGATGCAGGGCGACCCCGAGGTCATCGAGTTCCTCAATGAGCAGCTGACCGCCGAATTGACCGCGATCAACCAGTACTTCCTGCACGCGAAGATGCAGGAGAACTTCGGCTGGACGAAGCTCGCCAAGTACACCCGGTCCGAGTCGTTCGACGAGATGAAGCATGCGGAGGTACTGACCGACCGCATTCTCTTCCTCGACGGCCTGCCGAACTACCAGCGGCTGTTCCATGTGCGCGTCGGTCAGACGGTCACCGAGATGTTCCAGGCCGACCGGCAGGTGGAGGTGGAGGCGATCGACCGCCTCAAGCGCGGTATCGAGGTGATGCGCACCAAGGGCGACATCACGTCCGCGAACATCTTCGAGTCGATCCTGGAGGACGAGGAGCACCACATCGACTATCTCGACACCCAGCTGGAGCTGGTGGAGAAGCTCGGTGAGGCGCTGTACATCGCACAGCTGATCGAGCAGCCGGAGAGCTAGGCGCGGGCCTGGCCGCTTCGCCGAATGGCTAGGCCGCTTCGCTGAGCTCGGTCCGAGAGTTCGGGTCGGGGTCGGCTGCCAGTACGGCGGCGCCGTTGCCCTGCTCCAGCAGTTCCCGGCGGGGGCAGGCGCCGCGGCCGAGAATCCCCTGGATACTGCGGACACAGGATCCACAGTCGGTGCCCGCCTTGGAGACCGACGCTATCTGGCGGGGCGTGCAGGCACCGGCGTCCGCGTGCTCCTTCACCTGCTTCTCGGTGATGCCGAAACATGAGCAGACGTACACGCGGTTCACCTCCCCGGCGGGATCGATAGGTGGCGCCCTTCCCGATGATCGGTGAGGCTAACCTAACCTTACCCGTCGGGCCGGGTTCGCAAAAGCCCCGGATATGACGGTGGGGCCCGGATCACATCGATCCGCGCCCCACCGTTGTTGATCCGTCACTACTGGTCGCGGTACATCTCCGCGACCAGGAAGGCCAGGTCCAGGGACTGGCTGCGGTTCAGCCGCGGGTCGCAGGCCGTCTCGTAGCGCTGGTGCAGATCGTCGACGAAGATCTCGTCGCCGCCGCCCACGCACTCGGTGACGTCGTCACCGGTGAGCTCGACATGGATGCCGCCCGGGTGCGTGCCGAGGCCCTTGTGGACCTCGAAGAAGCCCTTGACCTCGTCGAGCACATCGTCGAAGCGGCGGGTCTTGTGACCGGAGGCCGCCTCGAAGGTGTTGCCGTGCATCGGGTCGGTCACCCAGGCCACCGTGGCACCGGAGGCCGTGACCTTCTCGACCAGCTCGGGGAGCTTGTCGCGGACCTTGTCGGCGCCCATACGGACGACAAAGGTCAGCCGGCCCGGCTCGCGCTCGGGGTCGAGCTTCTCGATGTACTGCAGGGCCTCGTCGACCGTGGTCGTCGGGCCGAGCTTCACACCGATCGGGTTGCGGATCTGCGCGGCGAACTCGATGTGCGCGCCGTCCAGCTGGCGAGTGCGCTCACCGATCCAGACCATGTGGCCGGAGGTGTTGTACAGCTGGCCGGTCCGCGAGTCGGTGCGGGTCAGCGCACCCTCGTAGTCGAGCAGCAGCGCCTCGTGGGAGGCGTAGAACTCGACCGTGCGGAACTCCGCCGGGTCGGTGCCGCACGCCTTCATGAAGTTCAGCGCGTTGTCGATCTCCCGCGCGAGCTGCTCGTAGCGCTGCCCGGAGGGGGACGACTTCACGAAGTCCTGGTTCCAGGCGTGCACCTGGCGCAGGTCGGCGTAACCGCCGGTGGTGAAGGCGCGCACCAGGTTGAGCGTCGCCGCGGACGCGTTGTACATCCGCTTGAGGCGCTCGGGGTCCGGGATACGGGCGGCCTCGGTGAAGTCGAAGCCGTTGACGGAGTCGCCCCGGTAGGTGGGCAGCGTCACGCCGTCGCGGGTCTCGGTCGGCTTGGAGCGCGGCTTGGAGTACTGGCCTGCGATGCGGCCGACCTTGACCACGGGCACGGACGCGGCATAGGTGAGCACCGCGCCCATCTGGAGCAGGGTCTTGAGCTTGTTACGGATGTGGTCGGCGGACACGGCGTCGAAAGCCTCGGCGCAGTCGCCGCCCTGGAGCAGGAACGCCTCGCCCTTGGCGACGGCTCCCATCCGGGCGCGCAGCTGGTCGCACTCGCCCGCGAAGACGAGCGGCGGATACGACTCGAGGTCCGCGATCACATCGCGCAGAGCCTCGGCATCGGGGTACTCGGGCTGCTGCGCCGCGGGCAGGTTTCGCCAGGTGTTGCCACCGGTAGCGGTGGTCTTAGCGTTCACGGTCACGCTGCCCACAGTACGGGGTGTGTGGCGGTGTCCACGCCTTGGCTCAGCAAGTGAGACGGGTCAGGCGGCCGGGGGCCGGATGCTGTGGGCCGGGCCCGCGACCGCAAGGATCTCCTCGCGGGCCGCTCCAGGGCTCTCGCGCAGATACGCCGCGAGCGCCGTGCAGTACGCCACGGCGTCCTGGAACAGGGGGTCGCGGCCGACCGCATCCGACACCTCCTCCTGAGTACGGCCCTCGGTCCGGTCCTCCAGGAACCACTTCACGGGTTCGACGGCGAACTCGATCCAGCCGGGATCCGCGGCCGGGTCCGACGAGCCGGCCTGAGTCACCAACCCCCTCATGCGGTAGGCTCCGCCGCATGTTCGCGCATTCGACTCAGAACTGGTGGTGGACCGCACATCCGGCGGCCCACTGACTGATCGCGCGCAACAGGATCGCGAAGGCCGCCCGAGGGGCGGCCTTCAGTGTTTCCCGGGTCCGGGGACAGCGGCCGTTCCTCCCACCCGGAAGGAACACCCGATGCCCCTCAGCCGACTGCTCGACGACGACTGCCCGCCCTTCGCCCTGCTGCGCAGGCGCACGCCCGGCCATGACCACGACACCGTCGAGGTCCTCATCGGCGCGGTGCACGAGGCCGAGCGGCTCGCCGACATCCCCGCCACAAGCCGGCCCTCGCTCGCCCTGGTCCCGTTCCGCCAGATCAGGGAGCGGGGCTTCGACGTACGCGACGACGGGACGCCGCTGTCGGTGCTCGTCGCCGACGAATCGTACGAACTCCCCCTCGCCGACGCGCTGTCACAGCTTCCCGCCCATGACGTACGGGTCGAGCGCGGCGCCTTCGACGTCGGTGACGAGGAGTACGCGGGCATCGTCCGGCGCGTCATCGAGGACGAGATCGGCCGGGGCGAGGGCGCGAACTTCGTCATCCGCCGCACCTACACCGGACGCATCCCCGGCTTCGGCCGGGCCGACGCGCTCGCCCTGTTCCGACGGCTGCTCGACGGCGAGCGCGGCGCGTACTGGACCTTCGTCGTGCACACCGGCGAGCGCACCCTCGTCGGCGCCAGCCCCGAGGTCCACGTCCGGATGAGCGGCGGCACCGTCGTGATGAACCCCATCAGCGGCACCTTCCGCTATCCGCCCGAGGGACCGACGCCCGAGGGGCTGCTCGGCTTCCTGGAGGACCCTAAGGAGCGCGACGAGCTCTCCATGGTCGTCGACGAGGAGCTGAAGATGATGTGCACCGTCGGCGACATGGGCGGTGTCGTCGTCGGCCCCCGGCTCAAGGAGATGGCTCATCTCGCGCACACGGAGTACGAGTTGAGGGGCAGAAGCTCCCTCGATGTACGCGACGTACTGCGGGAGACCATGTTCGCGGCGACGGTCACCGGCTCTCCCGTGCAGAACGCCTGCCGCGTCATCGAACGCCACGAGGTGGGCGGGCGCGGCTACTACGCGGGCGCGCTCGCGCTGATCGGCAGGGACGCGGGCGGCGCGCAGACCCTCGACTCCCCGATCCTGATCCGTACGGCCGACATCGACGCCGACGGGTCCCTTCGGGTTCCGGTCGGGGCGACGCTGGTGCGGCACTCCGACCCGGCGGGCGAGGTCGCCGAGACGCACGCCAAGGCGGCCGGGGTACTGGCCGCGCTCGGAGTACGGCCCGGGCGGCCCCGCGAGGACGCCGAGCGGCAGACGCTCGCCGACGACCCCCGGGTGCGGGCCGCCCTCGATGCCCGCCGCGCAGACCTCGCGCCGTTCTGGCTGCGGATGCAGGAGCGGTCCGCGCAGCTGTCGGGCCACGCCCTGGTCGTTGACGGCGAGGACACCTTCACCGCGATGCTGGCGCATCTGCTGCGCTCCACGGGCCTGGACGTGACGGTGCGCCGGTACGACGAGCCATGCCTGCGGGAGACGGTGCTCGCACACCGGGGACCGGTGGTGCTGGGTCCGGGCCCGGGCGATCCGGCCAACGCCTCCGATCCGAAGATGCGCTTCCTGCGCGCACTTGCCGCGGATCTGCTGCGCGATCACCGCCACGGGCTGCTCGGTGTCTGCCTCGGCCATGAACTGATGGCCGCCGAACTGGGCCTGGAGATCGTACGGAAGGACACGCCGTACCAGGGGGCGCAGGAGCGGATCGACTTCTTCGGGCGCGAGGAGACGGTGGGCTTCTACAACAGCTTTACGGCGCGGTGCGACGAGGAAGCGGCGGCGGAGCTGGAGGCACACGGGGTGGAGGTGGCCCGCGATCCCCGCTCGGCGGAGGTGCACGCGCTGCGTGGCGCGGGCTTTGCGGGCATCCAGTTCCACCCGGAGTCGGTGCTGACGCTGCGGGGGCCGGAGGTGATCCGGGGCCTTGTGGCCTCGGCGACGCGGGTGGGCCGGGCCTGATTTCCGGGGGTGTTGCCCCCGGACCCGCAGTCCTCAAACGCCGGACGGGCTGAACATTCAGCCCCGCCGGCGTTTGAGGTGCGGGGTCCGGGGCGGAGCCCCAGCCGCTGGGGTCAGCCGAAGAAGACCCCGACCTCCTCGTACAGCTTCGGGTCGACCGTCTTCAACTTGGCCGTAGCGTCAGCAATCGGCACCCGCACGATGTCCGTGCCCTGCAGCGCCACCATCTTGCCGAAGTCCCCGTCCCGCACCGCGTCGATCGCGTGCAGGCCGAAGCGGGTGGCCAGCCAGCGGTCGAAGGCGCTCGGGGTGCCGCCGCGCTGGACGTGTCCGAGGACCGTGGTGCGGGCCTCCTTGCCGGTGCGCCTCTCGATCTCCTTGGCCAGCCACTCGCCGACGCCGGAGAGCCGGACATGGCCGAAGGAGTCGAGCGTGCCGTCCTTGAGTACCGCCTCGCCGTCCTTGGGCATGGCTCCCTCGGCGACGACCACGATCGGTGCGTAACTGGCCTTGAAACGCGAGGTCACCCAGGCGCAGACCTGGTCGACGTCGAAGCGCTGCTCGGGGATGAGGATGACATTGGCGCCGCCGGCGAGACCGGAGTGCAGGGCGATCCAGCCCGCATGGCGCCCCATCACCTCCACGACCAGGACGCGCATATGGGATTCGGCGGTGGTGTGGAGCCGGTCGATGGCCTCGGTCGCGATGCCGACCGCCGTGTCGAAGCCGAAGGTGTAGTCGGTGGCGGACAGGTCGTTGTCGATGGTCTTGGGCACGCCGACGCAGCGGATGCCGTACTCGTCGTAGAGCCGCGCGGCGACACCGAGGGTGTCCTCGCCGCCGATCGCGATCAGCGCGTCGACCTCGTTCTTGGCGAGGTTGTCCTTGATCCGGCGGATGCCGTTCTCCGCCTTGAGGGGGTTGGTGCGCGAAGAGCCGAGGATGGTGCCGCCGCGGGGCAGAATGCCGCGTACGGCCGGGATGTCGAGCGGAACCGTGTCGCCTTCGAGCGGGCCGCGCCAGCCGTCGCGGTAGCCGACGAATTCGTATCCGTACTCCTGGACGCCCTTGCGGACGGCGCCACGGATGACCGCATTGAGCCCGGGGCAGTCGCCGCCCCCGGTCAGTACTCCGACGCGCATGGAAACTTCCCTTCGCCTGGTGAGCCGTATGACCGCCACGCTAATGGTGATCCAGGTCACTACGGGATGGGGCGAAAGGTCAATTCCTCTGTGTCACGAGGTGGTTGACGACCGTCTTTCACTCGTACGGGTAAAGGCCGGAAGATTACTCGTCGTCGAGGCCGCGCTCGATGGCGTACCGCACGAGCTCCACGCGGTTGTGCAGCTGGAGCTTGCCGAGGGTGTTCTGGACGTGGTTCTGGACGGTGCGGTGCGAGATGACCAGTCGCTCGGCGATCTGCTTGTACGAGAGCCCCTTGGCGACAAGACGCAGCACCTCGGTCTCCCGCTCGGTCAGCTGCGGGGCCTTCGCCTCGTCCCCGCCGGAGGCCGGGGCGGGCTCGGACGCCAGCCTGCGGTACTCACCGAGCACCAGGCCCGCGAGGCCCGGCGTGAAGACCGGGTCGCCGACGGCGGTGCGCCGTACGGCGTCCGTCAGCTCGTCCGTACTGGCCGACTTGAGCAGATAGCCCGTCGCGCCGGACTTCACCGCCTCCAGGACGTCGGCGTGCTCACCGCTCGCCGAGAGCACCAGGACCCGCAGCGCGGGGTGGGAGCCGACGAGCTCCTTGCACACCTGGACGCCGGGCATCCCGGGGAGATTGAGGTCGAGCACGAGTACGTCGGGTGAGACGGCCCGGGCGCGGCGCACGGCCTGCGGACCGTCACCGGCGGTCGCCACCACGTCGAAACCGGCGGCACCCAGATCGCGGGCGACCGCGTCGCGCCACATCGGGTGGTCGTCGACGACCATCACCCTGATCGTCTGCTGGTCCGTCATTTTCCTGCCTTCCCCCGTGGAACCTTCAATTCGACTTCTGTGCCCTGGCCGGGGACGGAGACCAGCTCCGCCGTACCGCCCAGATCCCGCAGCCGCCCGCGGATCGAGAGGGCGACGCCGAGGCGGCCCTCGCCCTCCGCCTGCGCCAGCCTGCCCTCCGGGATGCCCGGGCCGTCGTCCCGTACCGTCACGATCACCTCGTCCGGCCAGTCCTCGACCAGGATCCAGGCCTGCGCGTCCTGGCCCGCATGTCTGCTGACATTGTCCAGGGCGGCACTGACAGCGGCGGCGAGCTCCGCGGCCGCGGCTGCCGGAAGCAGCACCGGCGCGCCCGGTTCCGAGAGGGTCACCTTCGACCCGGCGTGGCGGGCGAGGAGCGAGCGCAGATCGTGCAGTTGAGGCCCGTCGGACGGCTCGTCCTCGACCTCGACCGTGCGGACCACGGCGCCCTGCGAGGCGTCCTCGGAGGCACGCATCGTGGGCACCAGACCGCTGGAGACCAGGGTGCGCAGGGCGACCTCCTGCTCCCCCGCCATCCGGCCGAGCTCCGCGGCCTCGCCGCCAAGGGCCGTACCGCGTCGCTGCACCATCGCCAGCACCTGGAGCACGCTGTCGTGGATGTCGCGGGCCAGCCGCTCCCGCTCGCGGGTCGCCGCCTCGATCTCCAGCGCGCGGGCGAGGGTGCGTTCGGAGGCGCGGGCGACCTCGACGACATAGCCGATGGCGATGGAGGCGACCCAGACCAGCAGGACATTGTGGAACGTGTCCCGGCTGGGCTCGCCGCGCTCGATGATGTTGGCCACGGCGACGAACGACGACGCGAAGCCCGCCCAGCGCCAGCCGCCCTTGATGGCGAACGCGAGGACGGAACCGGCGGTCCATATCGTCGGCAGGGTGGGCCCGTCGACATGCTGCGCCTGGAGGTCGGCAAGCGGGGTGAGCAGTATCCCGGTCAGAGCGATGGTGAGATCGGCGACCAGGAAGCGCTTGGTGCAGCGGGCGGCGTTCGCCACCTTGGGCAGCGTGACCAGCGTCCAGACGGACATCACCGCGAGGAAGGCGACGGCGACCCAGGGGCGCTCGAACTTGTCGGGGGTGAAGACGAAGAGCAGATCCGCGTAGACCATGGTCAGTACGCGGTAGGCGGCGAGTGCACGCCACAGCGGCAGCTCGACCGACATCCGCACGACGCGCTCGCGCTTGGCCATTTCCCCCACCCCAGAACGGACTGCGCGGCTACGCGGCCGGCCGGTCCGTCGACTCCGACGGGTTCGCCTTGTCCGCCTTCTCCGCTGCCTTCTCCGCTGCCTTTGCGGCAGCCTTCTCGGCCTTCTCCGCCTCCGCGATCTGACGCTTCGCCGCGGTCGCGTAGATGTCGACGTACTCCTGGCCCGAGAGCTTCATGATCTCGTACATGACCTCGTCGGTCACCGAGCGCAGGATGAAGCGGTCGCTCTCCATGCCCTGGTAGCGGCTGAAGTCGAGCGGCTTGCCGATCCGGATCCCCGGGCGCATCAGCTTGGGGACCACCTTGCCGGGCGGCTGGATCTTCTCCGTGTCGATCATCGCGACCGGGATGACCGGAGCGCCGGTGGCGAGCGCCACGCGCGCGAGGCCGCCGGGCTTGCCGCGGTAGAGCCGGCCGTCCGGCGAGCGGGTGCCCTCCGGATAGATACCGAACAGTCCGCCGCCCTCGATGACGTCGATACCGGCCTTGATCGCCGCCTCGCCCGCCCCGCGAGCGCCCGAACGGTCCACCGGGAGCTGCCCGACGCCCTTGAAGAAGGCGGCGGTGAGCTTGCCCTTCACTCCGGGCGAGGTGAAGTACTCCGCCTTGGCGATGAAGGTGACCTTGCGGTCGAGCACCGCGGGAAGGAAGAAGGAGTCCGAGAAGGACAGATGGTTGCTTGCGAGGATCGCCGGTCCGTCGGCGGGAATGTTCTCGAGGCCCTCCACCCAGGGCCTGAAGGCAAGCTTCAGCGAGCCTCCGATGGAGAACTTCATTGCGCCGTAGATCAACTCGGGTGCCTCCTGTGTGCTGTCGAACAGACCTTAACCCGAGGTGGGCCCCGGATCGCTGTGCTGGGGGGCTTACGCACCTGGTCGGTGTCAGTCCGGTCGCGTACGGTGAAGTACACCTTCAGACTCCCCTGATGACCCTCACGAACAGGAGACCCAGGTGCCGGTCCTTCCTGGAGCCGAGCCGTACCGCCACGAAGGCGGAGAGGTCGGCGTCCTTCTCTGTCACGGATTCACCGGTTCCCCGCAGTCGCTGCGCCCCTGGGCCGAGTATCTGGCGGAGCGCGGGCTGACTGTGTCCCTGCCGCTGCTCCCCGGGCACGGCACGCGCTGGCAGGACATGCAGGTCACCGGCTGGCAGGACTGGTACGCAGAAGTGGACCGCGAGCTGCGGGTGCTGCTCGAGGGGTGCAGCCAGGTCTTCGTCTTCGGGCTCTCGATGGGCGGCGCGCTCACCCTGCGGCTCGCCGCGAAGCACGGCGACTCCGTCAGCGGCATCGTCGTGGTGAACCCGGCGAACAAGGTCCACGGCCTGTCGGCGCACGCCCTTCCGGTCCTGCGCCATGTGGTGCCTACGACCAAGGGCCTGACGAGCGACATCGCCAAGGAGGGCTCGGAAGAGGTCGGGTACGACCGGGTGCCGCTGCACGCCGCGCACTCCCTGCGGAACTTCTTCCGGCTGGTCGACGGCGAGCTGCCGCAGGTCACACAGCCGATGCTGCTGCTGCACAGCCCCCAGGACCATGTGGTCCCGCCGGCCGACTCGGCCCGCGTCCTCAGCCGGGTCTCCTCGACGGACGTCACGGAGATCCTGCTGGAACAGAGCTACCACGTGGCGACGTTGGACCACGATGCGGAGCGGATTTTCGAGGAGAGTTACGCGTTCATCGGCCGGCTCGCTCCGAGTGTCGGGAAGAAGGGGAGCACAACCGGTGGCTGAGCAGCACGACGCGGACCGTGAGCCGCAGCCGATCGACGAGGAGGCCGCCTGGGCGGCCATCGTCGCGGGGTACGGCGAGGAGCCGGCCGACCCGCCGGGTGCCAAGCCGTTCAAGTCGGTGGAGGATCTCGCCCTGCTGGAGGGCGATCTGAACGAGACCCCGAAGAGCGGCCCGAAGGACCGGGCGGCCGAGCCGGAGTCCGACGCGGACGAAGACGGGGACGGGGACGGCGACTCGGGCGGTCCGGCGCTGGGGAGCTCCATCACCTTCGCGCCGGGCGTCGGCGGCCCGCGCGACTACCAGGTGGTCGAGCCCAAGGACGACGACCTCGACGACAGCGACGAGGGCCACTTCGTACCGCCGGAGCCGCCGCCGCTGCCGGAGGCCGATGTCACGGCCAGGTTCGCCTGGCTCGCGGTGGTCGGCGGCCCGGTGCTGATGCTGATCGCGGTGCTGCTGCAGTGGGACATGACGTGGTGGCTGACCACGCTGTGCGTCGGCGGTTTCCTGGGCGGCTTCGTCACCCTGGTGGCCCGGATGTCGCACGGCGACGACGAGGACGACGATCCGGGCCGCGGCGCGGTCGTGTAGCCGTTCAGGCTGCCGGAACCCTCAGCGCGGCCAGCACCGGAAGGTGATCCGTCGCCGCGCGCAGATCGGCCCCGGTGATGCCCGGGAGATCCAGCGGCACCCCGCATCCGAGCACCTCGACGCCCTGCGTGGCGAAGATCGCGTCGATCCGCTGGTGCGGATTGTCGGGCGTCGAGGTGTATTCGCCGCCCCAGGGCGCGACCGCCCGGCAGTCCTGGAGTTCCCCCGCGAGCCTGCGGAAACTGCGGCCTGTCGGCCGGTCGTTGAGGTCGCCCGCGGCGATCGCATACGGCAGGTCCATCGCCTTCAGCCGGTCCAGCAGCATCCCGGCCTGTGCGTAGCGCTCGTCGGTCTGCAGGCTCAGATGGCAGCTGAGCAGCCCGATCCGGGTGCCCCCGATCCGTACGACGGCGGTGGCGAAGCCGCGCCGGTGGAGTCCGGGCGTGAGCGGCAGAAGCACGTCCTCCGTACGCTCCACCGTCGCGCGCAGCGAGCAGAGCAGGAGCGGCCCGGTGGCGCTCGCGCCGCCCGTCAGCATCACGAGCTCGCTCTTGGCGGCGAGCCGCGCGGCGTGTTTGCGCCAGCGGAAGAAGCGCGGGGCCTCCTGGACGAAGACCAGATCGGGCTCGCAGGCCCGGATCACCCGGGCCAGTGCGTCCTCGTCGTCACGCATCGAGCGGATGTTGTAGCTGAGCACCCGGATCACGGCCGAACCGTCGGGTTCGGTGCGGGAGTTGGGCAGCGCGCTGATCGACATGCGGCTCACGATACGACGATGCCCGCCGCGTCCCGGTGGGGACGCGACGGGCGTCTGCGCGAAGCCGACTGACGGCCTCCCGTCAAATACCGCAACCAGCAATTGAGCAACCCCGACGGCGATGAACCAGCCCCGCAACAGCGGCGCCGGTTCAGGCCCTGTCCGGCCAATCTTGCCGGGCTCGCGTGCCCTGGCACGGCACTCCCCCGTAGCCCTTTGGGCACGGGAGGTGCCCCCATCGCCAGACCCGCTCACTGATCCGGCCTGATCGACCGGACAGGACCTAGGCGCAAAGGGGGGCGTCAGCCCTGGCGCGCCAGGTCCGCCGCGCCCACCAGGCCCGCCTTGCCGCCCAGTTGGGCAGCGACCACCTGGGCGTGCGGACGCCACTGGCCGCCGACCAGCCAGCGGCGGAAGGACTTGCGGATCGGGTCGAGGACCAGCTCGCCCTCGTCGGAGACACCGCCACCCACGATGAACGCCGACGGGTCGAAGAGCGAGGCCAGATCGGCCAGGCCCGCGCCCGCCCAGCGCGCCAGCTCGCGGAAGGAGTCGAGGGCGACCGGGTCGCCCTCCCGCGCGGCAGCGCTGATGTGCTTGCCCTCGATGCCGTTGACCGTGCCGTCGCCCAGGCCCAGCAGAACCGTGGCGTTCTCCGGGGTGGCGTTGGCGCGCTGCTTGGCGTATCGCACGAGCGCGCGCCCGGAGGCGTACTGCTCCCAGCAGCCCTGGCTGCCGCAGCCGCAGAGCAGACCGTCCGGGACCACCCGGATGTGGCCGAACTCCGCGGCCACGCCGAAGCGTCCGCGGCGCAGCTTGTTGCCGATGATGATGCCGCCGCCGAGCCCGGTGCCCAGCGTGATGCAGATGACGTCCTCGTGGCCCTGGCCGGCTCCGAAGCGGTACTCGCCCCAGGCGGCCGCGTTCGCGTCGTTCTCGACAACCACGGGGAGGCCGACGCGCTGCTCGACCTTGTCCTTCAGCGGTTCGTGGCGCCAGTCGATGTTCGGCGCGAACAGGACGGTGGCACGCTTGTCGTCGACGTAACCCGCGGCGCCGATGCCGACGGCCTCGATGTCGTGCCCCTCGCCGGCCCCGGCCACGGCGGAGCAGATCGCGTCGACGATGCCCTCGGGGGTCGACGGGGTGGGCACCGTGTACGTCTCGAGAATGGTGCCCTCTTCGTCGACCACGCCGGCCGCGATCTTGGTGCCGCCGATGTCGACGCCGATGGTGAGTCCCATGTGTCCCTCAGTTTTCGGTCGAGCCCCGCTACGGCCAACCGTACCCGAGGGCGGGCATGGCCCGGTCAGTCAAGGTCGATGTGCTCGCTCGCCCCGGGGCCCTCGTCGCGGGGGTCGGTGGCATCCCCGGAGACGTCCGGATCCGGGGTCCGCTCCTGGGTCCAGCGTCGCTCATGGCCCTCGACTGCGGATCGATAGGCGGCGAGCAGCTCGCTGCCGGCGGCCGCGAGGTGGTCGAAAATCTCCGGGTTGCGCTCGATGACCGGCTCGACGGCGGACTTCGCCTGGCTGACCAGCTGCTGTACGGCGCTCTGCGCGGCCATGCCGGGCAGTGACGTCTGGAAGGTGGAGACCTTGTCGGCGACGGCGTCGAGGAGTTTGCGCAGCTCCTCGGCGGCGGAGCCGGGCGGCGTGCCGTACTGGGTGCGGCGGCGCGCCCTCTCCGCCGCGAGATCCTCGGCGCAGGCCGTGGCCCAGGCGTCGTCGTCGACGGCGGGACGCTCGGTGGCATCGCTCATGGCGTACTCCTGCGGAAGAACGGGGCGGAACGGAGGGTTCGTACTCTCGACGTTACCCGAATGGAGGCAGGGCGTTCAGCGGGTGCGGGGCCACAGCTCAGGGTCCGGCGTGAAACGGACCCGCAGCTCCCCGTCCTTGAGTCCCGCGCCGGATACCGTGCAGCGGCGCAGCACGGAGTGCAGCGGAACGATCCTGCGGAACGGGCCCACGGTGACCAGGAGTTCATCCCCACGGCGTACCAGCGAGACGTCCTCCTTCACCGCGCCCGGCAGCGGCAGGTGCCAGACATAGAGCAGGCCCTCGCCGTCGTCCGCCGTACCCGGGAACTCGACCCGCCAGGGGTCGTCCCTGCGCTGCCCGGAGTCCCGGTCCGGCTCGACGGCGAGTCCGCCGTCCCCCAGGAGGGCGCCGAGGTCGTCGAGACCGCGCGGGTCACGGCCGAGGTGGCGTATCTCGCCGAGCGGGGTCCGGGGGCCCCACTCCTCGTGCCACTCGCGCAGGTACTTCTCCTGCTGTGCCGAGAGCGTGGAGAGCCAGGTGTCCGCGGAATCCTTCGGCAGGATCCGGTTCGGTACGAGGGTGTCGACGTCCAGTCCGTGCAGGGCGAGCCCGGCGCGGGCCGTGCGCAGGGTGTCCGTGGCCACGGGTCCCGGCTCGGCGACCACCCGCAGGCTCGTACTGCCGGATTCGATCACCGTCTGGACACCGGCGAGTTCGGTGTCCCAGCGGTCGGCGGTCGCGTACAGCCACTGCGCGGGCATCGGTACACCTGCGAGCTGCGCGAGCATCGGCCGCAGCGCCCGGGCGGCCTGCCGCTCCACCGGAAGCAGCCTGCGCAGATAGCGGCGCAGCTGCTCGGGCAGGGCGAGCAGGGCAACGGTCTCGCGCAGCGGCGGCATGTCGACGACGATGACGTCCCAGTCGCCGCGCGCCGCGACGGTCAGTGCGCGCAGCAGCGCGAACTGCTCGCCGCCGGGGAGCTCGGTCAGCTCCTCGTCCTCAAGCGGCCGGGCGCCCAGCAGGTCGAGTGCGCCTGCGCTGCGCTCCTGGAGGGCCAGGAACTCCGCGCGGAAGTCGGCGCCCGGCTCGATGCGGGCGGCCCACAGCCCGTCCGTGACCTCGGCCGGTTCGTCGAGGCGTCCGGTGACGGGCGCGTTGAAGATGTCGCCCGGCTCTGCGGACAGGAAGAGCGCGCGCTTGCCGCTCCGGGCCGCGGCGAGCGCGGTGGCGGCGGCGACGGTCGTACGGCCCGCGCCGCCGAGGCCGGTGACGAGGACCGTACGCATCAGGCGGTGGGCCCGCTCTCGACGCGCTTCTTCAGACCGGCCAGGGCGCGGTCGATGATGACCTTTTCGGCCTTGCGCTTGATCATGCCGAGCATCGGGATCTTGACGTCGACGGTCAGCTGGTACGTGACCTCGGTACGGTCACCGCCGCCGACCGCGGCCAGGGTGTACGAGCCGTCGATGGTGCGCAGCATCTGGGACTTCACCAGCGTCCAGCTGACCTGGTTTTCGCCGTTCCAGGTGTACGCGAGCGTGTGGTCGTCCTTGATCGCTCCGGCGTCCAGCACCAGCCGGACCTGCTCGGCGCGGCCCTTGGCGTCGGTGGCGAGCACCTCCGCCTCCTTCACCTCACCCGTCCACTCCGGGTAGCGGGCGAAGTCGGAGATCACGCCCATCACGTCGGCCGGTGCCGCCTCGATCGTGATGCTCGAGCTGGTGTGTTCCGCCATCGCTGCGGCTCCTCACAGTGCGGTACGACCGGGGGTGGTGTGGTGTGCAGGCTACCGCGACCCGACTGGTCACCGGCGCGGGGCCCGGTCTCACCACTCCAGTGCCCAGGGGCGGCCGGTCGAGGCGAAATGCCCGACGTTGACGCACTCCGTGACGCCGATGCGCATCCGGGCGGCGAGCGGCTGGTGGATATGGCCGAACAGGGCGTACCTGGGGCGGGTGCGGCGGATGGCGTCCAGCAGGGCGTGGCTGCCGCGTTCGAAGCGGCGCGCGACGGTGTCGTACGTCAGCTCGGGGACCTCCGGCGGGATGTGCGAGCAGAGCACATCGACCTCGCCGACCGCCTCGATCTTGGCCGCGAACTCCTCGTCGGAGATCTCGTACGGGGTGCGCATCGGTGTGCGCAGTCCGCCGCCGACGAAGCCGAAGACGCGGCCGCCGATCTCGACGCGCTCCCCGTCGAGGACGGTGGTGCCCGGGAGCGCGTACTCCGGCCAGAGGGCGGGAATGTCGACATTGCCGTAGGTGGCGTACGTCGGAGTGGGGAACGCCGCGAACAACTCGGCGTACTGGCGTCGCACGGCCGACTCGATGGCGCTCTCCCGGTCCATCCGCAGCTCGCCCCAGAGCCTGCGGCCCAGTTCACGGGCCTCGTCGAAGCGACGGGCGGTGCGCAGTTCCACGATGAGATCGGCGTTCTCGACGCCGAAGAGGTCGGGGAAGATGCCGCGCGAGTGGTCGGCGTAATCGAGGAAGAGCACGAGGTCACCGAGGCAGATGAGCGCGTCCGCGCCGTCTCCCGCCCGAGCGAGGTCCCTGGCGTTGCCGTGCACGTCACTGACCACATTGACTCGCATGCCTCGCATGACGATCACCCTAGGACGACGGTGTCGCGGCTGGGTAGTGGGGGGCGGACCAGCCGTTCTTCCGAGCCGTAACAGGTGTGGACTACTCTGCGCGAAGCGATGCCATGCACGTGTGACGCAGCGAACATCTGGCCTGAACCCCCTATCGGGAACCGAGTACTGGTGGGTAACGTCCGGGCAGTCCAGTCGTGCTCACCCCCAATGAGCACCTGCCCGATCTTGGACAGCAGCCGGTGCATCACACAGAGCCGTGGCGCCGGAGCCCGATGAGGAGCAGCAGTCTTGCGCGAGTTCAGCCTTCCGGCCCTGTACGAGGTCCCTGCGGACGGCAACCTGACGGATCTCATCCGCCGCAATGCCACTCAGCATCCGGATGTCGCGGTGATGGGCAGAAAGGTGGCGGGCGTCTGGACGGACGTCACCGCCACGCAGTTCCTCGCCGAGGTGCGGGCCGCTGCCAAGGGCCTGATCGCCGCCGGTGTCCGGCCCGGTGACCGGGTCGCCCTGATGTCCCGCACCCGTTACGAGTGGGTGCAGCTGGACTTCGCGATCTGGAGCGCGGGCGCCGTCACGGTGCCGGTGTACGAGACCAGTTCGGCCGAGCAGGTCCAGTGGATCCTCGGTGACTCGGGCGCGGTCGCCGTGATCGTCGAGGGCGACGCGCACGCCGCTGCCGTCGAGTCCGTACGCGACAGGCTGCCCGGCCTGCAGCACATCTGGCAGATCGAGAACGGTGCGATCGAGGAACTGACCGCCGCCGGCGCCGGGATCGGCGACGAGACGGTCGACGAGCGCAGCGCGAGCGCCAAGGCGGACGACCCGGCGACGATCGTCTACACCTCGGGCACCACCGGCCGCCCCAAGGGCTGTGTGCTCACCCACCGCAGCTTCTTCGCCGAGTGCGGCAACCTGGTCGAGCGCCTCAAGCCCCTGTTCCGTACCGGCGAGAGCTCGGTGCTGCTCTTCCTCCCGGCCGCGCATGTCTTCGGCCGCATGGTCGAGCTCGCGGCCGTGATGGCGCCCATCAAGCTCGGCTGCGTACCGGACATCAAGAACCTCACCGATGAGCTGGCCTCCTTCCGGCCGACGCTGATCCTCGGTGTACCGCGCGTCTTCGAGAAGGTCTACAACTCCGCGCGCGCCAAGGCGCAGGCGGACGGCAAGGGCAAGATCTTCGACAAGGCCGCGCAGACGGCGATCACCTACAGCCGCGCGCTGGGGACCCCCGAGGGCCCCTCCGTCGGCCTCAAGTTCAAGCACAAGGTCTTCGACCGGCTCGTCTACAGCAAGCTGCGGGCGGTGCTCGGCGGGCGCGGTGAGTACGCGGTCTCCGGCGGCGCTCCGCTGGGCGAGCGGCTCGGCCACTTCTTCCGCGGTATCGGCTTCACGGTCCTCGAGGGCTACGGCCTCACCGAGTCGTGCGCGGCGACCGCGTTCAACCCGTGGGACCGGCAGAAGATCGGCACGGTCGGTCAGCCGCTGCCGGGTTCGGTGGTGCGGATCGCGGACGACGGCGAGGTGCTGCTGCACGGCGAGCATCTCTTCCAGGGGTACTGGAACAACGAGGCCGCGACGGCGGAGGCGCTGGCCGACGGCTGGTTCCACACGGGCGACATCGGCACCCTGGACGAGGACGGCTACCTCGCGATCACGGGCCGCAAGAAGGAGATCCTGGTCACCGCGGGCGGAAAGAACGTCGCTCCCGCGGTGATCGAGGACCGCATCCGCGCGCACGCGCTGGTCGCGGAGTGCATGGTCGTGGGCGACGGACGGCCCTTCGTGGGCGCGCTGGTCACCATCGACGAGGAGTTCCTGGGGCGTTGGGCCTCGGACCACGGCAAGCCGGCCGGTTCGACGGCGTCTTCGCTGCGCGACGACGCCGATCTGCTTGCGGAGGTCCAGCAGGCGGTGGACGACGGCAACGCGGCCGTCTCCAAGGCCGAATCGGTGCGGAAGTTCAGGATCCTGAGCTCCCAGTTCACCGAGGAGGCGGGACACATCACGCCGTCGCTGAAGCTGAAGCGCAATGTCGTGGCGAAGGACTTCGCCGACGAGATCGAGGCGATCTACCGCGGCTGACGGATGCCGCTGAGGTTTTGGGGGGCGCCTTCCAGCGCCCCCAAAGCCGTTTCGTGCCTCAGAGAAGAGTCCGCAGCTTCTCGGCCAGCAGGTCCCAGCGCCACTTCTCCTCGACCCACGCGCGGCCGCGCTCCCCCATCCGCCGCCGCAGCTCGGGGTCTTCGAGCAGCGTCACGATCCGCTCGGCCGACTCCTCGGCGGAGCCGCCGCGGACCACCCAGCCCGTCTCGCCGTCGAGTACGGCGTCCGGGGCACCGCCCGAGTCGCCCGCGACGACCGGGAGACCGGTCGCCGATGCCTCCAGATACACGATTCCGAGGCCCTCGACATCGAGGCCGCCCCTACGGGTGCGGCAGGGCATGGCGAAGACGTCGCCCGCGCCGAAGTGCGCCGGAAGCTCCGCCCAGGGGACGGCGCCGGTGAAGCGCACGGAGCCCTCGACCCCGGTCTCGGCCGCGAGGCCCCGCAGTTCCTTCTCGTACGGGCCACCGCCCACGATCAGCAGCACCGCGTCCGGCACCTTCGCCAGGATCGCGGGCATCGCGCGGATCAGCGTGTCCTGCCCCTTGCGCGGCACCAGCCGCGATACGCACACCACGACCGGGCGGCTGCTCAGCCCGAGACGGCGGCGGACCACGTCCCCGCCCGAGGCCGGGTGGAACGTCTTCTCATCGACGCCCGGCGGGAGTTGGACCATGCGTGCGGCCGCTTCGGGGGTCAGCGCGTCGGCGATGCGCGAGCGCGTGTACTCACCCAGATACGTGATCGTGTCCGTGCCCTCGCCGATCCGGCGCAGCAGCTGCCGGGATGCGGGCAGTTGCGCCCAGCCGGCCTCATGGCCGTGCGTGGTGGCCACCAGCCGTCGCGCCCCCGCCTTGCGCAGAGCGGGAGCCATCAGCCCGAGCGGCGCGGCCGCTCCGAACCAGACGGACTCGCAGCCGTGCTCGCGCAGCAGTTGGGTCGCCCTTCGGGTGACGCGCGGAGTCGGCAGCAGCATCGTCGTCCGGTCCCGTACGACCGTGAAGGGCTGCTCGGCGTCAAAGGCCGCGGTCGCCTCATGGCCCTCGCTGCCGCGCTTCCAGGTGGAGGCGTAGACGACGAGCTGCTCCGGGTCCAGGCGCAGCGCCATGTTGTGCAGGAACGCCTGGATGCCGCCGGGCCTGGGCGGGAAGTCGTTGGTCACGATCAAGGTCTTGTGCATCGCCGCCGACAGTACCGAACGGCCCTGCCTCACCGCTCCCGAGCCGCCTCGCCCGGCATCATGGGCAGCCGTAAATCATCATGAATGGGATGAGGTGCTCATGGCGGGCGCAAGCGGGAGTGAAAGCGCAAGCGGCGGCAGGCGCCTCCCCGTCGCGGTGTGGACCCTCGCGGTGTGGATCCTCACCAGGACCGCACTGATGCTCTGCGTCCTCAAGGTCGTCGCCTTCCCCGGCCCCGATGTCACCACCGACGTCTCGGGGATCTACCAGGGCTGGTACGAGGTCCTGAAGACCGGCACCTTCCCGCTGGACGACGTCACCTGGCAGTACCCGCCCGCCGCCGCGCTCGCCGTCCTCTCCCCCGCCCTGCTGCCCTTCCTCGGCTACGCCTCCGCCTTCTTCGTCATCGCCCTGCTCTGCGACGCGCTGGTCCTGGCGCTGCTGCTGTACGCGGGCGGGCGGCCCGGCAAGTCCCAGCGCGGTACGTGGGTCTGGGTCGCGGGCGTGGCCCTGCTCGGCCCGACCGCGTACGCCCGGTACGACCTGATGGTCACGGCCGTCGCCGTCGCCGCCCTCCTCGCCGGAGCACGCCATCCGCGCATCCTGGGCGCGCTTGCGGGCCTCGGCGCACTGCTCAAGGTCTGGCCGCTGCTGCTGCTCAGCGGCACCCCGCGCGGCCGTGCCACCCGCCGTTCCTGGACCACCGCGGCGGTCATGGCGGCCGTCCTGACGCTGCTGTTCTTCTCGTCGATGCCGGGCGCGCTGGCCTTTCTCACCTTCCAGCGCGAGCGCGGCACCGAAGTCGAGTCGCTGGGCGCGCTGGCCTTCCATGTCGCCCGGCACTTCGGCTGGCACGGCCAGGTGCAGCTGAACTACGGCTCGGTGGAGTTCCTCGGCCCCTACGTCTCCCTCGTCTCCACGCTCGCCCTCGCCCTCACCGCCCTGGCCCTTTGCTGGCTGGTGCTGTGGCGGCTGCTGGCGATGAAGTTCGCGCCGAGCACCCCGTGCGACGCGGCCTTCACGGCCGTGCTGCTGTTCACCACCACGAGCCGGGTGATCAGCCCCCAGTACCTGGTCTGGCTGGTCGGCCTGGCCGCCGCCGCGCTGGCCTTCCGGCGCAGCCGGATGGCGCTGCCCGGCTGGCTGGTGCTTGCGGCGACGGGCGTCACGCTGCTGGAGTTCCCCGTCTGGTTCGCGCACGTGGTGGCGAGCGACCCGCTGGGCGTGGCGGTGCTCGCCGTACGCAACGGACTGCTGGTCGCGGCGACGCTGACGGCGTGCCGGCGGCTGTGGCGCCAGACGGTCACCGAGCCGCGGCGCCGCAAGCTGCTGCCCGCTCAGTCGACCCGCGACAACGCCCTGCTCGCCTCCGACCCCTCGCCCCCTCATCGCTAGCCTCCCGACCACTCGCCCCCTCAACGCTCCCCTCCTGACCGTTCGGCTCCGTACGCATCCGCAGGAACAGCAGGCCGAGCGCCCCGCACTGCAGGGCCATGGCCAGCCCCATCGCCAGGCACACCCCCGGCAGCCCGAGCCCGGACAGGGCGTACGCGAGCGGCAGTTGGACGCTGACACCGGCCGCGGTGATCCTGGCCAGGCGCGGGCTGTCGCCCGAGCCCTCGAAGACGCCGCCGAGCGCGATGAAGCAGGCGAGCAGGATCAGATACGGCCCGAGGCAGCGCAGGAACAGCACGCCCTGACGGGCCACTTCGGGACCCGCGCCGAACGCCCGCATGATCCAGGGCGCGAGGAGAAGCAGCAGAGCGGCGGCAAGGGTGCCCACGGCCGCCGAGAGGGCGAGCGCCGTGCGGCCGGCCGGCCGCCGTTCGTCCCGGCCCGCACCGAGGAGGTGGGCCGTGTGGATGGACGCGGCCTGGTGCACCGCGTAGAAGGCCATCGTCGCCACGTACATCGCCTTGGTGGCGATCCCGTACGCGGCCACCGCCGTGACCCCGAGCCGCGCGACGACCGCGACCAGCGCGAGGGCGCCTGCCATCCGGACGACGAAGTCCGCGGACATCGGCAGCCCGGTCGCTGCGGTCCTGCGCAGCGCGGCGAGGCGGGAGGCGCCGGGCAGTGCGGCACGCGCCCGGCGCAGCAGACCGTTCCGGCGCAGCGCGACGAAGCCGCAGGCGAGTGCGGCCGAGCGGCCCACGACGGTCGCCAGCGCGGCGCCCTGGACGCCCAGTTCTGGCAGGCCGAACAGCCCGTTGATGAGCAGTGGGTCGAGTACGAGAACGATCCCGTTGGCCAGGAATGCCAGCCGCATCGGGGTGCGGGTGTCGCCCGCGCCCTTGAGGATGCCGTCGAGCAGGTTCGTGGCGAAGAAGACCGCCGCGCCCGGCAGCGAGATCGCGAAGTACCCGGCGGCGAGCGCCGTGGCGGGCCCGTCGCCGCCTCCTAGAACGAGACGGGCCAGCGGCTCCCGGAAGGCGTACCCGCCGACCGCGACGACGGGCGTGATCAGCGCGCACAGCGCCCAGCCGCCGCGCACCGCCGTCCGTACGGCGCCCGGGTCCCCGGCTCCGCGCGCCCGCGCGACCAGCACGGTCGTACCGGAGCCCGCCATGAGGATCACGCCGAGCAGCAGGTTCTCCACATTGGTCGCGACGGCGACGGCGGCGACGGACGCCCCGCCGAGCCGGGCCACCCAGAGCATGTTGATGATCCCGGCGGCGACCGAGGCGAGCAGCTCGAAGTAGACCGGATACGCGAGCGATACGAGCTGTCTGCGATGCCCCATGGATCCCCGCCCCTTTCGCATGAGTCGCATGAGTCCGCACGAGTACGCACTCGGGTACCTCGATTCGAGGTACTACGAAAAGAGGTACCATGAGGCTCCGGTGGGGACAAGCGCGAGGAGCGAACATTGCTGGAGCTGACGATCCTGGGCTTCCTCTGCGAACAGCCGCTCCACGGCTATGAGTTGAAGGAACGCATCAAGGGCCTGAGCGGCCATGTCCGGCCGGTCAGCGACGGCGCGCTCTACCCCGCGATCAACCGACTGGTGCAGGCGGGCAAGCTGGAGCAGCACACCGAGCCGGGCACCGGCGCGGCCCCGCGCCGCATCCTCTCCCTCACGGACACCGGGCGCGCCGATCTGCTTGCCCGCCTGCGCGCCCCCAAGGACGTCGAGATCACCGACGGGCAGCGTTTCTTCACGCTGCTCGCCTTTCTGCGGCACCTCCCCGACCCGCGTGAACAGGTCGCCGTGCTCCGCCGTCGCCAGGACTTTCTCGAAGTCCCGGCGAGCTTCTTCTACCGCGACGGCAAGCCGGTACGGGCCGAGAATGCGGACGATCTGTTCCGCCAGGGGATGCTCCGTATCGCCCGTGCGACGGGCGCGGAGGAGAAGGGCTGGCTCGCCGAGGCGATCGCACAACTGGAGCGCTGAGCCGTCGGGCTACCGCCCTGAGCCGTCGTGCGGCCGCGCTCAGCCGTCCAGCCGCTCGCGCAGATACTCCCGCCAGCGCACCGTGAAGTCCGCCGGCGATGTACCCAGCACATCCACCATGGCCTTCTCGACCGCGCCCGCCCGGTGCCTGCCCCCGCCGACCGCCCGGTAGAACGCCGTCAGCTTCTGCTCGCCCCAGCGTTCGGCCATCAGCTCGCACGCCAGCCAGCCGCCCTCGTACGCACGCGCCAGCTTGTCCGCGTCTCCGCCGAAGCCGAAGTCCGCGTCGAGCGGCAGCCCGGCCGGCGCATCGCCGCCCCGGACCGCACGCTGGAGTTCGGGGGCGATCTGGCCGGTGGTGCTGCCCGAGCCGCGGTACGCGACCCAGTCGGCAAAGCCCTCCGAGAGCCACATCGGGGTCGCTGCCGACGTGTACGCGCGCGTGGCGACATGGGTGGTCTCGTGAGTGAGCACGACACCCTGGCCGTAGTCACCGAGGACCGCGTACGCCTCGGGGTTGACGATCACCCGGTCCGCGGGCGCCGTCCCGGGCGCCCCGGTCTCGCCCGTGGTGACTGCCGCGATCCCCCGGTATGAGGCGGCGGGCGCGCCCAGCAGCTCTCCCATGGCGCCCAGCGAGGCGGGGACCAGGACGACGACGCGCCCGGCCCAGTGGGACGGCCAGGCGGCCGAGACGGCGGGTACGGCCCGGTCCGCTGTCGCCGCGACGGAGCGCAGCCTCTTGCCGTCCTGGCCGACGGCGAGGACCAGACTCCGCTTGCCGCGCACCACCTGGACGTCGCCCTGCTGCCAGAGCTGCCGGCCGCCGCCCTTGCCCGCCCGGTCGGCCGTGACGTACCAGTAGCCATCGTGTTCGGCGAGCTCGAGCGTGCGCGATGCGGTCACCGGGGCGGTGTCGTAACCGTCGATGCGGTAGCGCAGTTCGGCCTGGGCGACGGCCCGCGTGCCGTGCCGCTTCACATCCCCCAGCCGGTACCCCCAGGAGCTGAGCGGCACATCCGCGAGATTGCGGAACTCGCGGCGCTCCACCGTCCGCAGCGAAGCGGCCGCCGGGTCCACGGCCTCCAGATAGGCACGCTCGTCATGGCCGATGACGGCGGCAGCACGCGCGTCCAGGGTGCGCTGGATGTCGCGCACCGTGGTGTCCGGCGCCCCGGGGGCCGCGCAGCCGGACGCCAGCAGGACCGCGGCGAGGCCGAGCCCCGCCGCGTGCCGTATCGCCCGGCGCCATGCGCCCCTCTGACCTGCCACAGTGCCGATCGTACGGAATGCGGCGCCGAACGGAACGGGGCTCAGACCCGGGTGACCGACGAGATCGGCATCATGCCGACCGGGTCGTAGCGCACCGGAGCCCCGGGATAGGGCGCATGGATGACCTGCCCATTGCCCACGTACATCCCGATATGACTGGCGTCACTGCGGTACGCGACGAGGTCACCGGGCCGGGCCTCGGACAGCGGGACCTGACGGCCCGCGTAACGCTGCGCCTGCGAGGTGCGCGGCAGCCCGACCCCCGCCTGGGCGTACGACCACTGGGTGAGGCCCGAACAGTCAAAGCCCGACGGCCCGTTGGCGCCCCACACATAGGGGCGGCCCACGACGCTGCGTGCGGCCATCACCGCGGCGCCCGCGCGCGAGGAGGCGGGCGCGAGGCCGGAGAGCCCGGGCATCGCGTCGCGGCCGGAGCGCGATGCCCGGTCGTAGGCGGCGCGGTCCTCGGAGGGCAGGGAGTTCAGCAGCCGCTGCGCCTCGGTGAGTTTGCGCTCGACGGTGCGTTTGTGGCGGGCGACGGCCACCCGGCTGTGCTCCAGCTCGGCGAGGTCGCGCGAGGCCTCCGCACGCTCCTGGCCGAGGCTGCGCTGTGCCCGCTGGAGATCGTGCAGGGCGGTCGTCTGGCGCTCGCTGATGCGGTCCAGGGTCGCGGCCTTGTCGAGGTAGGTGTCCGGGTCCTCGGAGAGCAGCAGGGCGAGCGCGGGGTCCATGCCCCCGGAGCGGTACTGCGCGCCCGCCACCGAACCGAGCGCCCCCCGCATCCGGTTGATGCGCTCCTGGCCGCGGGCGACGCTGTCCTGCGCATGCGCGACCTGCTCACGCAGCCGCTCGACCCGCTCACCGGCGTTGTTGAACTGCTCGGTGGCCTGCTCGGCCTCTTCGTAGAGCCGGTCGACCCTGGTGCGGGTGGTCTCCGTGGTGTCCTGCGGGTCGGCGCTCGCCGGCGCGGCACCGAGCGCCGCGGCGGCGGTTGCCGCCGCCGCGGACAGCACGGTGACCCGGGCACTCTGAGTGAGGCCGGACTGTGAGGGCCGTCGATGGGACGCCACGGGCCGCGCTCCCTTCCGCTGTACGACGAGTACGAGGGATGTTGCGCGGCAGACAGTAGCCGTGCGACCACACAGCGGCCAAAGCCGTGACGGGCACACAAAGTGACGCCCCGCCGGAGACCACAGGTCACCGGCGGGGCGTGACGTCAGCTGGAGTTGACGTAATTCGCCCGTTTGGGCGGGCGCGAGGCGCTTGTCAGATACGCACGCCGAACTGGAACGGCATGTTGTTGATCGACTCGTAGCGCACGCTGGCGCCGGGCTTCGGGGCGTGCAGCACCTGGCCGTTGCCCGCATAGAAGCCGACGTGGTGCATGTCGCCGTAGAAGATGACCAGGTCGCCCTGCTGGAGCGCACTCTGCGAGTAGATGCGGGTACCGGCGTTGGCCTGCGACTGGGAGGTCCGCGGTATGGAGACGCCGGCCTGCGAGTACGCCCAGGACGTCAGCCCGGAGCAGTCGAAGGAGCTGGGGCCGGAGGCGCCGTAGACGTACGGCGAACCCATCTTGCTCTGCGCTGCGGCGAAGGCTGCGCCCGCACGCTGCGAGGCGGGGACCGAGTTGCCGAGGTCCGCACGCGAGTTGTCGCGGTTGGCGCGGGACTCGTCGGCGGAGAGCGCGGCACGCTCCTGCGCGGTCAGCGAGTTGAGGAGCTTCTGCGCGGCGGCGAGCTTGCTCTGGACTTCCTTCTTCTTCGCGCCCAGCTGCTTGCGGGTGTCCGCGAGGTCGCCCAGCTTGTCCTGGGCCTCCTTGCGCTGCTGCGCGAGGGTCCGCTGCTTGGCCTGGATCTCGGCCAGCGCCTCGGTCTGCTTGGAGCCCAGCTGGTCCAGCGCGGAGGCCTTCTCCAGGTAGGTGTCCGGGTCCGAGGAGAGGAAGAGCTGCACGGCGGGGTCGATGCCGCCGGAGCGGTACTGGGCGCTCGCCACCGAACCGAGGCCGTCGCGCAGGGTGTTGAGCTCGTCCTGGCCGCGGGCGACCTTGTCCTGAATGGCGTCGACCTGCTTCTGGAGCTTGCCCTGCTGCTCCTTGGCCCCGTTGTACTTCTCGGTGGCCGCCTCAGCCTCTTCGTAGAGCTTGTCGACCTTCTCCTTGACTTCGCTCTTGCTCGGCTTCGGGCTGGCCTGGGCGGCCTGGGAGGTCAGGGCTACGGCCGCGGCGGCGGTCGCGGTGAGCACGGTCACACGGGTGCGGCTCGGCTGCTTGGGTCGACGGTGGGACGCCACGAAGGCGAGCTCCTTCTTCCTCGAGCCGCCTACCGGGCTGTGGGGGTTTGAATCCCCGGCTCCGCGCACACAACACCCCGGACAAAAGGGCTGAACTACGCAGATTCGGCGGTACCTTCGCTGTTCACTCCGGATGAGCGATCAACCGCGCGAAGGTTCGAGGCCCGACCTTAGTGACCTTCTTGTGATCACTTCAAATCCTGTTGAGAAAAATCTCGGCCACCGAGCGCATTCTTTACTCACATCACACGCGTAGTAGTGGCCACTTGACACTACGTTCAGTCAAGATGAGCACGAATTCGGGCATTAGGTACGGGAGTTATTTAGACCCGCGAAAGCCGCTTCAGCAACAAGGCGGACGCGACGGGCCTGGCGCCCGCCTTCGCCACTCCGTCGGCGACTTCGCGGTCGGTGGAGACCACCACCACGGGCCGGCCCGGCGGCTCCGCCCGTACGAGCTGACGGATCAGCTCGTCCGCGGTCACACCCGGCTTGGAGAAGAGCACCCGCACCCCGCGCGGGGGCGCGAGCAGCACCGGGGCGGCCAGTTCGGCCCCGTCGAAGACGCAGGTGATCTCGGCGCCGGTCTGCGCGGCGAGCACCGACAGCCCGCCGAGCAGCCGCAGCCGCTGCTTCTCCAGCGGCATGGTCGGATAGCCGGTCTTGGTGACGTTGTAGCCGTCCACCACAAGATGCGCCTGGGGCAGCGCGAGCAGCTGGTCGAGCAGCGCGGGGTCGGTCTCGGACAGCGCGCGGGCCGCGATGTCCTTGGGTGACATCCGGCCCGGCTCGACCGCGTCGACCGTGTCGGCGGGGTGCAGGGCGGCGGGCGGCAGGGCCAGTTCACGGCGCAGCCCCTGAGCCGCGTCGAGCACGGTGTCCAGGAGCAGCCGCAGCCGCATGTCCTCGATCGAACGACCCTCGCGGGCGGCCCGGCGGCCCGCCTCGACGGCCGCCTCCGCCTCCCCGAGGCGTGCCTTGAGCCGCCGGCTCTCGCTCTCGGCCGCCGAGACCTGGGCCGCGGCCTCCGACCTGATGGCCTCGATATCAGCGTCCCTGCGGCGCAGAGCGGCCTCGCCGCGCTTCATGTCGCTCTCGACGCTGCGCAGCCTGCGGCGAAGCGATTCGGCTTCCTTGCGAGACGTCTCCAGCTCCGTACGCAGTCGCTCGGTCTCGCTCTTGATCAGGCCGCGTGCCTCGCTCAGCTCCTCGCGCAGCCGCTCCAGCTCGCGCCGGCCCGCCTCGTCCGCGCGCTCGGCGTCCGCGCGCAGGGCCTCCTCGCCCGCGGCGGCGACAAGTTTCACCCATCCGGTGGGCCGCAGGACATATGCGGCGGCCGCCACATCGACCGGATCGGCGGCCGCGGGCGGCGATCCGGACTCCAGCGCGGCGGACAGCTCAGGCTGCGCCTGGCTGAGCCGCTCGCCGATCCGCTGGCGGAAAACCGGGTCGCCCTCCAGGGCGGCGGCCATCGCGTTGCCCGCGAACTTGGCGCGACGACTCGGGGTGAATCGGGCGTACTGCCGCAGCTGGGCGGGAAGTTCGGCGACGGTCAGACCGCCGAACGCGTCCGAGACCAGCGCCACGACTCTGCGCCGTACGCCTTCGGGCAGCGGGCGGTCGAGCGCCTCGGCTGCGTCACCGGCCGCACCGGCCGGCTCAGCGCCGCTTTCAGGCTGCTCCACGATCCGTCACCCCACTACCCGTTCGGGCCGCTCCCTCAGGAGCCGGCGCCCGGCCTGTCCACCAGCTCGATCTGGTCCACCGCATTGCACCAGCGGCAGCGCACCGACTCGATGGTCTCACTGACCACCTCACGCTCCTCGACCGTCGGCTCTCCGGCCAGGTCCAGATGGACGTACTCGACGACCTTGGAGGAGCGGGTGACATCGAAGCGGGTGAGATTGCCGCACAGCGTGCAGCGCCAGCGGGTCTCGGCGGTCGGCGAGGGAACCGTCGTCATCGTGCCGTCCTCTTTCGTCGTACGAGTGCGGGTGCCGCTGTGCGCCGTCGAACTGCGGGTGTACTGCCCGTAACCCTACGGCCTCGCAGGTACCCCATGGCGCGGCGAGGCACCCTGTACCGTTCGGTCCCACTACGCCATGCTCTGTCCATGATCGGTTGGCGGGGAGCGGTCCGGGGCGCGGTCACCGGGCCCGCGGTGACATACGGCATGATCGCCATCTGCTGTGCGGTGTTCGTGATCAGTCCGGTCTCGGGCCTCAATCCGGTGTACGGCACCGGTGACGCGCTGCTCGCCGCGCAGAGCGGGTACTTCGCGCGGTGGGGCGTGATCCCCGCCGAACTGCTGAGCAGCTCCCCCGGCACCCTGCTCACCCCGCTCACCGCCCTCTTCGTCCACGGCAGTTGGCTGCATCTGCTGGGCAACATGCTCTTCCTCTACGTCTTCGGGGCGATGGCCGAGGAACGCATCGGGCAGCTGGAGTTCGCCCTCTTCTACCTGGGCTGCGGCTACCTCGCGCTGCTCGCCTACGCGGCGGCCAACGCCGAATCCGACCAGACCCTGGTGGGAGCGTCCGGGGCGATCTCGGGGGTGCTCGGCGCGTTCCTGTACCTCTTCCCGAAGGCCCGGGTCACCAGTCTCTTCCCGTTCCTCTTCTTCCTGCCGCTGCGCTTCCCCGCGTGGATCGTGCTGATCTTCTGGTTCGCCCTCCAATGGCTGGCGGCCCAGGGCGCGGGCAGTGGCCCGGGGGTGGCGTATCTCGCGCATCTGGTGGGGTTCGGGGTGGGCTTTCTGTACGCCTGGGGACGTTTCCGCCGTAGTACTAGAGTGAAGGCCCAAGCAGCGGCCACTGAGGGAGAACGCCAGCCGTGATCACCGCGATCGTGCTCATCAAGACCAGCGTGGACCGCATCCCCGAGATCGCCGAGTCGATCGCCGCGCTCGACAGCGTGAGCGAGGTCTTCTCGGTGACCGGCACGTACGACCTGATCGCCATGGTGCGCGTGGCCAAGCACGACGACCTGGCGGACGTCATCCCCGGCAAGATCAGCAAGATCCCGGGCGTGGAGGGCACGGACACGCATGTCGCGTTTCGTACGTACTCCCAGCACGACCTGGAGGCGGCGTTCGCGATCGGCCTCGACGCGTAGCACCCGGCGGGGCGCACTGCCCCCACAGCACACAAGCCCGCGCCGGCCGGCGCGGGCTTGCAGCGGGTCCGGGGCGGAGCCCAGGCGTCAGACCGCCGGGACGCAGCGGCCGTCCTCCGTGTGGTAGGTCCACTTCGCGCCGACCGTGACCAGTTCCCGCACCGCCCCCACGAAGCGCTCCACGTGCTCGTCAGGCGTACCCGCCCCGAAGCTGACCCGGATCGCGTTGAGCGAGCGCTCGCCCGGCTCGGCCTCCGGGGCGCCGCACTCGCCCGGGTCCTGCGGGTCGGTGCCGAGCAGCGTGCGGACCAGCGGGTGGGCACAGAACAGGCCGTCCCGGACGCCGATGCCGTACTCCGCCGAGAGCGCCGCCGCGAAGTGCGAGCTGTTCCAGCCGTCGACGACGAACGAGATGACGCCGACCCGCGGGGCGTCGTCACCGAAGAGCGAGAGGACCTTGACCTCCGGGACCTCCGCAAGGCCCGCGCGGACCTTCGCCACCAGCTGCTGCTCCCGCGCAACGAGGCTGTCGAAACCGGCCTCGGTGAGCGCCTTGCAGGCGGAGGCGATGGAGTAGACCCCGATGACGTTCGGCGAGCCTGCCTCGTGGCGGGCGGCCGTGGTGTGCCAGTCGACGTCCACGCCCCCGTCCGTGCGACGGGCCACCTTCCGCGAGGCGCCGCCGCCCGCCAGGTACGGCTCCGCCTCCCGCAGCCAGTCCGCGCGGCCCGCGAGCACACCCGAGCCGAACGGCGCGTACAGCTTGTGCCCGGAGAAGGCGACCCAGTCGACGTCCAGGTCCTTCACGGAGACCGGGTGGTGCGGCGCGAGCTGAGCCGCGTCCAGCACGATCCGCGCACCGTGCACGTGCGCCGCGGCCGCCAGCTCCTTCACGGGCCACAGCTCACCGGTGACATTGGACGCGCCGGTCACGCAGACCAGCGCCGGGCCGTACGAGTCACGGTCGGCGAGCGCATGCTCCAGAGTCCGGACCGCTTCGGCCGGTGTACGCGGGGCGTTCAGGTACGTCACGCGGGCGTCGCGCCACGGCAGCAGCGAGGCATGGTGCTCGGTCTCGAAGACGAAGACCTCGCAGTCCGCGGGGATCACGGCCGCCAGAAGATTGAGGGAGTCCGTGGTCGAGCGGGTGAAGACGACCTGGTCGCCCTCGCGGCAGTCGAGGAACTCTGCGACCGTGACCCGGCTGTTCTCGAAGAGGTCGGTGGACAGCTGCGAGAGGTACCCGGCGCCGCGGTGGACGCTGCCGTAGTACGGCGCGTACGCGGCGACGTCGTCCCACACCCGCTGCAGTGCGGGGGCGCTCGCCGCATAGTCGAGGGCGGCGTAGGTGACCTCGCCACCGGTGACGAGCGGCACGGTCACATCACGGCCGAGCACCGGCAGCGGCGCCCCGCAGGCGGGGTCCGCGGACTCGGAGCAGGCGGACGAGGCGGCGGAAGCGGCGAAGGCAGAAGAGTCGGCGGTGGCAACGGCGTTCGGGCGTGCGGACATGGCGGTATCTCCCGGCAGGACAAGACGGAATGAGCTTCGGTAGACCCGCGCGGGCGCTCAACGGCCGCTCGCCGCACGGGGGTTGCCTCGACCACACGGCGATCGCCGCGCGGAGGCGTACTGAAGTGGGGGCTTGGAAAGCCCTATCGCATTCGCTTGCTCACGAGACTGCTCCCTTGAGGACCAGGACCCCAGGGTGTGCAGGGGTCCGCGCTTGCCGCAGACCTCGCTGCCTACGGCCTGGTCTTCACCCGGGGCACCCCGCCACGGACGGAGGGTTGCCGGACAGCGAGCCGGGGCCGTAATCGCTGTCACTCATGACCTTGAAGAGCATCCTGCCATACGTCGCACCGTGCGCAAGGCGTGGTCCGGTTCCTGAGACAGGAACCGGACCACGCCTTGCTTCACGCAGTCACGCGTTGCTCGCGGCCACCCACCGCTTGAGCGCCGCCTTCGCCGCCCCCGAGTCGATCGACTCCGCCGCCTTCGCCATCCCGGCCGAGATCTGCTCGGCGAGCGACCCCTCCCCCGGTGCGAGAGCAACGAGCGCCGCCGCGGAGTTCAGCAGCACCGCGTCCCGTACGGGCCCGGTCTCGCCGCTCAGCAGCCTGCGCGCGACATCCGCGTTGTACGAGGCGTCCGCGCCCCGCAGGGCCTCCACCGGCACCAGGTCGATGCCGATGTCCCGCGGGTCGAAGGCCTCCTCGCGCACCTGCCCGTCCCGGACCACCCACACCCGTGACGTGGCCGTCGTCGTCAGCTCGTCGAGCCCGTCGTCGCCCCGGAAAACCAGCGCCGACGATCCGCGCTCGGCCAGCACCCCGGCCACGATCGGCGCCATCCGGGCGTCCGCGACACCGGTGGCCTGCGCCTTCACGCGTGCCGGGTTGGTGAGCGGGCCGAGGAAGTTGAACGTGGTGCGGATGCCCAGCTCCTTGCGGGCGGCCGCCACATGCCGCAGCGCCGGGTGGAACTTCACCGCGAAGCAGAAGGTGATCCCCGCTTCGTCGGCGACGGCGGCGACCCGCTGCGGGGTCAGCTCCAGATTGACGCCGAGCTTCTCCAGGACGTCCGAGGCACCGCTCGCGCTCGACGCGGCCCGGTTGCCGTGTTTGACGACCTTCGCACCGGTGCCGGCCACGACGATCGCGGACATCGTGGAGATGTTGACGGTCTTGGCGCCGTCGCCGCCCGTGCCGACGATGTCGACGCTGGGCCCGGGAACCTCGATCAGGTTCGCGTGCTCGTACATGGTGCGTACAAGACCGGAGATCTCCTCGACCGTCTCGCCCTTGGCCCGCAGGGCGACCACGAAACCGGCGATCTGGGCGTTCGTCGCCTCGCCGCTGAGGATGCGGTCCATGGCCCACGCCGTGGCGTCGGCGCTCTGGTCGCGGTTGCTGAGGAGAGCCTCCAGCACGCCCGGCCAGGAGTGTGCCGCCACGCTGTCGCCGCCAACCGGGGTCACAACGTTCATGGTCCACTCCAGGGTCCACAGCCGAGTAGGAATGCCCCCACCCTATCCAGCCCCGGGCACAGCAAAGAGCCCCGTCCGGCGAATGGACGGGGCTCCCGCTGTGGCGACCGCGACGTGCGGCCGGGTGGGATCAGTGGTGGCCGTGGCCGCTGGTGATCTCCTGGAACTCTTCCGGCGTCGGCTTGGGGATCTGGTTCCCCTCGCCGTAGTAGCTCTTGCTGAGCTTGGCCCTCAGCTTCTGGCCACGGGTGAGCTTGCGCTCGACGCCGTTCTCGTCGACCGTCGGGCCGATCTCCACGGGCTTGTACTGCTCGTGCGCCGTGAGCGTGTGCAGAGCACCCTGGCTGAGCGGCTCGTGGACCTCGACGAACTCACCGTGCGGCAGGCGCTTGATGATGCCGGACTCGCGTCCGTGCAGCACCTTGTCCCTGTCGCGACGCTGCAGACCCATGCAGATCCGCTTGGTGATGACGAAGGCGATGACCGGTCCGACGAAGAAGCCGATCCGGGCGAACCAGGTGATGCTGTTGATCGACAGATGGAGGAACAGGGCGAACATGTCGTTTCCACCGGCGATCAGCAGGATGAAGTACCAGGTCAGCCACGCCACGCCGAAGGCCGTACGGGTCGGGGCGTTGCGCGGGCGGTCCAGGATGTGGTGCTCGCGCTTGTCCCCGGTGATCCAGGACTCGACGAAGGGGTAGACCGCGATCGCGACCAGGACCAGCGGGAAGATCATCAGCGGGATGAAGACACCCAGGGCGAGGGTGTGGCCCCAGGCATTGATCTCCCAGCCGGGCATCGCCCGGATCAGGCCCTCGGAGAAGCCCATGTACCAGTCGGGCTGGGCGCCCGTGGACACCTGGTCCGGACGGTACGGGCCGAGCGCCCAGATCGGGTTGATCGAGGCGACCGCCGAGACCACCGCGATGACACCGAAGACCAGGAAGAAGAAGCCTCCGGCCTTGGCCATGTAGATCGGCAGCAGCGGCATGCCGACGACGTTCTTGTTGGTCCGGCCGGGACCCGCGAACTGCGTGTGCTTGTGGAAGAACACCAGGATCAGGTGCCCCACCAGCAGGCCCATCATGATGCCGGGCAGCAGCAGGATGTGGACCGAGTAGAACCTGGCCACGAAGTCGCCGCCGGGGAACTCCCCGCCGAAGAGGAACATCGACAGATACGTGCCGACGACCGGCACCGACAGGATCGCGCCCTCCATGAACCGGACACCCGTTCCGGAGAGCAGGTCGTCGGGGAGCGAGTAGCCGGTGAAGCCGGTGAACATGCCGAGCACCAGCAGCAGGAAGCCGAACAGCCAGTTGATCTCGCGCGGCTTGCGGAAGGCGCCCGTGAAGAAGACGCGCATCATGTGCACGAGCATGCCCGCGATGAAGATCAGCGCCGCCCAGTGGTGGATCTGCCGGATCAGCAGACCGCCACGGACGTCGAAGCTGATGTCCAGCGTCGAGGCGTACGCCTCCGACATCCGCACACCCTGCATCGGGATGTAACTGCCGTGGTACTCCACCTCGTTCATCGACGGGTGGAAGAACAGGGTCAGATACACACCCGTGAGGATGATGATGATGAAGCTGTAGAGGCAGATCTCACCGAGCATGAACGACCAGTGGTCCGGGAAGATCTTGCGCATATTGGCCTTGGCCAGGCCGTAGATCCCCAGTCGGCCGTCCGCCCAGTCGGCCACCCGCTCACCGGCGGGTGCTTTGCGCTTGGACTCTGCTGTAGTACTCATCCGCGCTCCCAGAAGGAAGGACCGACGGGCTCATCGAAGTCGCCGAGCGCCTCAAGGTTGCCCTCAGCATTCACGCCGATCCGCAGCTGCGGAAGGCGGTGACCGGCCGGGCCGAAGATGACGCGGGCGCCGTCGGAGAGGTCGAAGGTGGACTGGTGGCACGGGCAGAGCACGTGGTGCGTCTGCTGCTCGTAGAGGCTGATCGGACAGCCGACATGCGTACAGATCTTCGAGAACGCCACGATGCCCTCGTGCGACCACTCGAGCTCGCGCTTGTCCTTGATGTCGTCCGGCTGGATCCGGACGATCATCAGGGCCGCCTTCGCGATCTCCTTCTGGAAGTCGTCCGCGTCCTCCTCCAGGCCCTCGGGCTTGGCGAAGGTCAGCGAACCGATGGCGACGTCCTCGGGACGCAGCGGCTCATCGGTGTTCATGTTGATGAGCTGCTTGCCATCGGCCCACAGCGTCGAGCGCAGCTTCTTCTCGGGCAGCGGGCCCAGGTCGCGCAGCAGCACCAGGCCGGAGAGCGGCACCATGGCCAGCGCGCCGAACATGGTGTTGCGGATCAGCTTGCGCCGGCCGAAGCCGGACTCCTCGGCGCCGGCCGCGAAGTCGGCCATGACCTTGGCCCGGACCTCGGGCTCGGCCTCGATCGGGTGACGCTCGTCGGCGATCTCCTGATCGGACATCAGGGTGCGGGCCCAGTGGACCGCGCCCGCGCCGATGCAGAAGAGCGCGATCCCGAGGGTCAGACCCAGCGAGAAGTTCAGCGCGCTGACGTGCCCGAACGGGAAGATGAAGACGATCTTGTTGACCGGGAAGGTCACGAACGAGGCGATGAAGGCGATCGTGGCCAGCATCGACAGCGTGAACAGGAAGGCGACCGTGCGCTCGGAGCGCCTGGCGGCCCGCTCGTCGATGTCCTGGACACGCGGCTTGTGGGCGGGCAGGCCCGGGTCCGCGAACGGATCCTCCACGACCTCTACCGCGCCGTGCGCGGCTGCGGCCTGCTCTGAGGGCAGGTTCTCTTCTGGAATCTCTTGGCTACTCATGACTTCTTGGCCTTAGCGGTGTGGGCCGCGACCCAGATGGCGACTGCGATGAGCACACCCAGACCGAAGATCCAGCCGAACAGCCCCTCGACGACGGGGCCGAGGCCACCGAGCTTGAGGCCGCCGGGGCTCTCGGAGTCCTCGCCGTTCACGGTCTGGATGTACTTGATGATGTCCTGCTTCTGCTTCTCCGGCATCGTCGTGTCGGGGAAGGACGGCATGTTCTGCGGGCCGGTCTGCATGGCCTCATACACATGCTTGGGGTCCACGCCCTCAAGGTTCGGGGCGTACTTGCCCTTCGTCAGCGCGCCACCCTCACCCGTGAAGTTGTGGCACTGGGCGCAGTTGGTACGGAACAGGTCGCCACCCTTGGCGATGTTCGCGCCCTCGGGGCTGTACTGCTTCTCGGTCGGCGTGATCGGACCGGCACCGAGAGAGGCGACGTAGGCCGCGAGCTGGTCGATCTCGCTCTGCGAGTAGATGACCTTCTTCTTCGGCACCTGCGCGCCGGGCTGCTGGGCCGGCATCCGGCCCGTGCCGACCTGGAAGTCGACGGCTGCGGAGCCCACGCCGACCAGGGGCGGGCCGTCAGAGGTGCCCTGACCGCCGGTTCCGTGGCAGCTGGCGCAGCCGACGGTGTAGAGCTTCTTGCCCTCCTTGATGGCGAGGGACTGGGCGGTTTCATCGGCCTGCGCCTTGTCCGCGGGTGCGAACGCGGCGTACAGCCCCCCAGTGGCCGCCAGCGCGAGGAGTAGGACGACGACCGCCGCCAGCGGATGGCGTCGTCGTGAGGAGAGCTTTTTCACGGATTACCCCGGTGTCAGGATCTTCTGCGTCGAGTCTTCTGGACTGTGTCTGCTTCAGGCAGCGAGTGCCTGCGCCGTTACTTGATCATGTAGATCGTGGCGAAGAGGCCGATCCAGACGACATCGACGAAGTGCCAGTAGTAGGACACGACGATGGCGGCGGTTGCCTGCTCGTGAGTGAATCGCCTGGCCGCGTACGTCCTGCCGAGGACGAGCAGGAAGGCGATCAGGCCACCTGTCACGTGCAGGCCGTGGAAGCCGGTGGTCAGGTAGAACACCGAGCCGTACGGGTCGGAGGACAGCGAGAGGCCGTCCTTCGTGACCAGCTGGGTGTATTCGAAGACCTGACCGCCGATGAAGATCGAACCCATCACGAAGGTGAGCACGAACCAGGCACGGAGCTTCTTCACATCGCCCCGCTCCGCGGCGAACACGCCGAGCTGGCAGGTGAGGGAGGAGAGCACCAGGATCGTGGTGTTCGTCGCCGCGAACGGGAAGTTGAGGGCCGAAGCCATTTCCTTCCAGTGCTCGGCACCCGTCACCGATCGCAGGGTGAAGTACATCGCGAAGAGGGCCGCGAAGAACATCAGCTCGGAACTCAACCAGATGATGGTTCCGACGCTGGTGAGGTTCGGCCGATTGACCGACGGGTGCGCGTGCCCGGTTTCTACTGTCGTTGCTGTCGCCACGACCGACATTATGTCGGTCGCTTATCCCGCCCTCACTCCGGGGGGTGCCGTTCGGTGTGTCAGTGGGCTGTGTCCAGCCCGAACGGCCCATCGAAGCCATGTCCGAACCGCTGTTGACAGCGAGTCGGACGGAGTAGCATCCGCGCATCGGTTCCTGATGCAGTGCCGCCGTCGATTCGGAGGAACAATGCAGTCGAGCGCCACGGTCCTGGTCTACAGCGACGACGCCAACACGCGCGAGCAGGTGCGCCTGGCGGCTGGACGCAGGCCTGCGGCCGATGTTCCTCCGGTGGAGTTCGTCGAGTGCGCGACACTTCCCGCCGTACTGAAGCGGCTGGACGAGGGCGGCATCGACGTCTGCGTACTGGACGGCGAGACGGTTCCCGCGGGCGGCATGGGCGTCTGCAGGCAGATCAAGGACGAGATCTTCAACTGCCCGCCCGTGCTGCTGCTGATCGGCCGCCCGCAGGACGCCTGGCTGGCCACCTGGAGCCGTGCGGAGGCCGCGGTGACCCTTCCGGTCGATCCGGTGGAGTTCGCGGACACCCTGGCCGCTCTCCTGCGCGGCCGGCTCGCCGTGGAGGCGTGAGGAGCTTCCGCTCCGGTCAGACCTCAGGACGCAGCCGTGCCGCGTCGGCGGTGCTGCTGCCGTCCTTGGTGTCGGCCACCAGGGCACTGCCCTTGCGCCACTTGTCCCAGTCCAGGTTCCAGTCGCCGAAGCCGTTGCCGAACGGGTCCATCTCGTCGCCGGCGCTGTTGACGACCTTGACGATGTCGCCCTCCTTGACGGTCTCGAAGAACCACGCTGCGTTGCCGGTGGACATTCCGGTGCAGCCGTGGCTGACGTTCGCGTACCCCTGTGAGCCGACGGACCAGGGCGCGGCGTGGACGTACTCACCGCTCCAGGTGACCTGTGTCGCGTAGTAGACGGGCAGGTCGTACGAGTCGGCACTGCCCTCGGCTATGCCGATGCTGGTACCGCGCATCCGTACGAAGTACTGCTTGGCGAGCACGACCTTGATTCCGTTACGGGTGGAGAAGCCGGGCTTGCCGGTGGTCACCGGAATGGTCTTGATCACTTCTCCGTTGCGCTCGACCGTCATCTGGTGCGATCCGGCGTCGGTGATGGCCTCGATACGGTCCCCGATGGTGATTTTCAGCTCCTTCGAGGCGCCGCCGTAGAGCTTGTTGGAGACCTTCACGCCCTGCAGGTTGCTGGTGGCGGTCACGGTCGCGCCGCTGGGCCAGTACTCCTTGGGACGGAAGTGCAGCTTCTTGTCGTCCACCCAGTACCAGGCGCCCTCCACGGCGGGGCTGGACTGGACCTTCAGGGCGCGTTCGACGACGGCCCTGGCCGCCTTGTCCTTCACCGGGAGGCTGAGCTCCGCGGTGATGGGCTGGCCGACCCCGTACGTGCCCGCCTTGGGGCCGAAGTTGACCGTCAGGAACTTGGAGGCGGGTGCGGTCTCGAAGGTCATCGTGCGGACGCCAGGGGCGCCGTCAGCGTCCTCCACGGCGACCTTCACCGTGTACTTGGCGCCGGCCGACAGGGACCCGGTGGAGCGCCAGCGCGTGCCGTCGGCGTCGAGTTCGCCCGCGAGGAAGTGGCCGGATTCATCTATGACGGTCACATCGGTGATGCGGCCGTCGTCACCCTCGGCGGTGACTTCGAGCGGCTTGTCCGGGTCCACCTTGGCGTTGCCGGACGGCGTGTTGAAGGAGACCTGCTCGGTGGCGTCGAAGGGCTTCGCGGCGAGTGGGTTCCCGTCGCCGCCGCACGCGGTCGCGCCCGCCCCGAGGGAGACGACCAGCAGGGTGCAGCTGAGGACGGTGCGGAGGTGCGGCGTGTGGTTCATAAGCACACGTTATGAAGATCGGTCAGCAACGGCGCGCCAAGTGACTGCAAATGGAGGAGGCCCGGATCCCCCTCAGGAGTGAGGGGGATCCGGGCCCGTCCCGTGCGTTGCTGACGCGGTGCTACTGGTTCTGGTTCTCACCGCGGTAGTACTCGAACACCCAGCCGAACAGACCGACCAGGATCATCGGAGCCGAGAAGTACAGCAGCCACCAGCCGAAGGCAACGGCCAGGAAGGCCAGCGCACCACCGATGGCCAGCGAGAGCGGCTGCCAGCTGTGCGGGGAGAAGAACCCCACCTCGCCGGCCTCGTCCGCCACATCGGCGTCCTTGTTGTCCTGCGCCATGGCGTCGACTCGCCGGGCCGTAAAGGCCAGGTAGTAGCCGATCATGATGCTCAGGCCGAAGCCCAGGAAGAGCGCGGTGGTACCGGCCGGCTCCTTCGACCACACGCCATAGACGATCGCCATGGCGAGGATGAAGACGCTCAGCCAGAGGAACATCTTGCCCTGGATCCTCACTTGCCTGCCTCCTTGCCGCCGGCGATGGCCGTGTCACCGGCGCCGTGGTTCTCGAGCTGGTCGAGCGCCGCGATCTCCGGGTGGTGCAGGTCGAACGCCGGGGATTCGCTGCGGATCCGCGGCAGGGTGAGGAAGTTGTGCCGCGGCGGCGGGCAGGTCGTCGCCCATTCGAGCGAACGGCCGTAGCCCCACGGGTCGTCGACCTCGACCTTCTTGCCGTACTTGGCGGTCTTCCAGACGTTGTAGAAGAACGGCAGGACCGACATGCCGAGCAGGAACGAGCTGATCGTGGAGATCGTGTTCAGCGTGGTGAAGCCGTCGGCGGCGAGGTAGTCCGCGTATCGACGCGGCATGCCCTCGGCACCCAGCCAGTGCTGCACCAGGAACGTCCCGTGGAAGCCGATGAACAGCGTCCAGAAGGTGATCTTGCCGAGCCGCTCGTCCAGCATCTTGCCCGTGAACTTCGGCCACCAGAAGTGGAATCCGGCGAACATCGCGAAGACCACCGTGCCGAAGACGACGTAGTGGAAGTGCGCGACGACGAAGTACGAGTCGGAGACGTGGAAGTCCATCGGGGGCGAGGCCAGGATGACGCCGGTCAGTCCACCGAAGGTGAAGGTGACCAGGAAGCCGATCGTCCAGAGCATCGGTGTCTCGAAGGACAGTGAGCCCTTCCACATGGTGCCGATCCAGTTGAAGAACTTCACACCGGTCGGTACCGCGATCAGGAAGGTCATGAAGGAGAAGAACGGCAACAGCACGCCGCCTGTGACGTACATGTGGTGGGCCCACACCGTCACGGACAGACCGGCGATCGCGATCGTCGCACCGATCAGACCGATGTAGCCGAACATCGGTTTGCGGCTGAAGACCGGGATGATCTCCGAGACGATGCCGAAGAAGGGCAAGGCGATGATGTACACCTCTGGATGGCCGAAGAACCAGAAGAGGTGTTGCCAGAGCAACGCGCCGCCGTTGGACGCGTCGAAGACATGCGCACCGAACTTGCGGTCCGCCTCCAGCGCGAAGAGCGCGGCGGCCAGCACCGGGAAGGCCAGCAGGACCAGCACACCGGTCAGCAGCACGTTCCACACGAAGATCGGCATCCGGAACATCGTCATGCCGGGAGCGCGCATGCAGATGATCGTGGTGATGAAGTTGACCGAACCGAGGATCGTGCCGAAGCCGGAGAAGGCCAGACCCATGATCCACATGTCGGCGCCGACGCCCGGCGAGCGGACGGCGTCCGACAGCGGGGAGTAGGCGAACCAGCCGAAGTCGGCCGCACCCTGCGGGGTGAGGAAGCCGGCCACCGCGATGATCGAGCCGAAGAGGTACAGCCAGTACGCGAACATGTTCAGCCGCGGGAACGCCACGTCGGGCGCGCCGATCTGCAGCGGCATGATCCAGTTCGCGAATCCGGCGAACAGCGGCGTCGCGAACATCAGCAGCATGATCGTGCCGTGCATCGTGAACGCCTGGTTGAACTGCTCGTTCGACATGATCTGCGTGCCGGGACGGGCCAGCTCGGCGCGCATGAAGAGCGCCATCAGGCCGCCGATGCAGAAGAACGCGAACGACGTGACCAGGTACATCGTGCCGATGGTCTTGTGGTCAGTGGTGGTCATCCACTTCACGACCACGTTGCCCGGCTGCTTGCGCCGTACCGGCAGCTCGTTCTCGTACGAGTCGTCAGCTGCTGCGGCGGCACCCTGAGGTTCGTTGAGGATGCTCACAGTTTGTTCGTCTCCGAGTTCCGGGCCGGGTCCGTCAGCTCAATGCCCGACGGGATGTAGCCGGTCTGCCCCTTCTCCGCCAGCTCCTTCAGGTGCTGCTGGTAGCGCTCCGGGGAGACGACCTTGACGTTGAAGAGCATCCGGGAGTGGTCGACACCGCAGAGCTCCGCGCACTTGCCCCTGAAGGTGCCCTCGCGGTTCGGGGTCACCTCGAAGACGTTGGTGTGCCCCGGGATCACGTCCTGCTTCATGAGGAAGGGGATGACCCAGAAGGAGTGGATGACATCGCGGGAGGTCAGGACGAACCGGACCTTCTCGCCCTTGGGCAGCCACAGGGTCGGGCCCGGGTTGCCATTCTGCGGGTTCCGGGTGCCCGGGATACCGGCGTCGTAGACGCCGCCCGCGTTCGCCGGGAAGTCCTCACGGAACTTGTCCGGAATGGCGGCCAGATCCTTGTTGGTCTTGGCGTCACCCGATGAGCCTTCTACGTTCTCGACGTAGTTGAAGCCCCAGCTCCACTGGTAGCCGACCACGTTGACCGTGTGGGCGGGCTTGGAGAGAGCCAGAAGCTTCGACTCATCACGCGCGGTGAAGTAGAAGAGCACCGAAACGATGATGAGTGGAACAACCGTGTACAGCGCCTCGATGGGCATGTTGTACCGGGTCTGCGGAGGTACCTCCACCTTGGTGCGGCTGCGCCGGTGGAAGATGACACTCCAGATGATCAGCCCCCACACCAGGATGCCCGTGACGAGCGCTGCCGCCCACGAGCCCTGCCAGAGGGAGAGGATCCGGGGAGCCTCCTCCGTTACCGGGGTGGGCATTCCCAGGCGGGGAAAGTCCTTGTATGTGCAACCAGAGGCGGTCGCCAGGACAACGCCCGCGGTCAGCACCTGGAGCAGCTTCCGCCGCATCGGGCGCCGCGACGAGCGGTCGGAGCCGTTGGGACTCACGTAGCGCCTTCCCGAGAGTCTCGGCCCGCGCGGCATGCCGCGGCCGTCTCGCTGGTCGGTCGCCGGCCCCTGACGCGGGCAGGGGTTTGGATGTTTATGCGGACCAAACCCTACTGGACGCTATTTGGGGTCGCGCGGGGAGGGTGCCCAACGCGCCGTCCGACACCCCGAAGGGGTGGAAAGCCCTTGGAATCCCGGCCTCCGGCAGGCATCTGACGCTCCCTCCGGGTACCGGAGTTAGCGTTGCCATGTGCCTTACTTCGACGTTGCCTCCTCCGCTCCCCTGCACCCGGTCGCCCGGCAGGCCCTGCAGGCCTCCCTCGACGAGGGCTGGGCCGATCCCGCCCGGCTGTACCGCGAGGGGCGGCGCGCGAGGCTGCTGTTGGACGCGGCGCGGGAGGCTGCCGCGGAGGCCGTGGGCTGCCGCCCGGACGAGCTCGTGTTCACTCCTTCGGGGACGCGCGCGGTTCACCTCGGAATTTCCGGCGCGCTCGCGGCCCGTCGGCGTGTCGGGCGCCACCTGGTCGTTTCCGCGGTCGAGCACTCCTCGGTTCTTCATTCGGCGGGCTCGTACGAGGGGGCCGAGGGCGGGACGGTGACCGAGGTCCCGGTGGACCGGGCGGGAGCGGTGTCCCCCGCCGCGTTCGGCGCTGCCCTGCGCGAGGACACCGCGCTGGCCGCTCTGCAGTCCGCCAACCACGAGGTGGGCACCGAGCAGCCGGTGGCCGAGGTCGCCGACGCCTGCCGCGCGGCCGGGGTGCCGCTGCTGGTGGACGCGGCACAGTCACTGGCGTGGGGTCCGGTGGCCGGGGACTGGTCGCTGCTCACCGGCAGCGCGCACAAGTGGGGCGGTCCGGCCGGGGTCGGGCTGCTCGCCGTACGCAAGGGTGTCCGGTTCGCCCCTCAAGGTCCCGCCGACGAACGGGAGTCGGGGCGCTCGGCGGGCTTCGAGAACATCCCGGGGATCGTGGCGGCGGCGGCATCGCTGCGGGCGGTGCGGGCGGAGGCGGCGGACGAGGCGGCACGGCTGCGGGCCCTGGTGGACAGGATCCGCGCGCGGGTGCCCGAGCTGGTCCCGGATGTGGAGGTGGTGGGCGATCCGGTGCGGCGCCTCCCCCACCTCGTCACGTTCTCCTGTCTATATGTCGACGGAGAGACTCTGCTGCACGAGCTGGACCGGGCCGGGTTCTCCGTCTCCTCGGGCTCCTCCTGTACGAGCAGCACGCTCACGCCGAGCCATGTGCTGCGGGCGATGGGGGTGCTCTCGGAGGGCAACGTGCGCCTCTCGCTCCCTCTCGGCACACCGGAGGAGGACGTCGACCGCTTCCTCGAGGTCCTGCCGGGGGTGGTCGCGGAGGTACGCGAACGCCTCGGCGCGCCCGCCACCTCGCCCGCCACCGGGGGAACGGCGTCCCTGGTGGTGGACGCGCTCGGGAAGCGGTGCCCGATCCCGGTGATCGAACTGGCGAAGGTGATCGGGGACGTGCCGGTGGGAGGCACGGTGACGGTGCTCTCGGACGACGAGGCGGCGCGGCTGGACATCCCGGCGTGGTGCGAGATGCGAGGGCAGGAGTATGTGGGGGAGGAAGCGGTGGAGCGGGGCGTCGCGTATGTGGTGCGACGCGTGACGTGAATCGTCGACGGGGCTTGATATGCCCGGGCGTATCAAGCCCCGCCGACGATTGAGGCGTGGAGTCCGGGGCGGAGCCCCGGGGCGTCAGCGGAGGTGGGTCCGGACCTCGGACGCCGCCTCGTGGCCGTACGCCTTCGTGAAGCGGTCCATGAAGTGCGCCCGCCGCAGTGTGTACTCCTGTGTGCCCAGCGTCTCGATCACCAGCGTCGCCAGCATGCAGCCCACCTGCGCTGCGCGCTCGTGGCTCACGCCCCAGGACAGGCCCGACAGGAAGCCCGCGCGGAACGCGTCGCCGACGCCCGTCGGGTCGACCTTGGCGTCCTCCTCGGCGCAGCCGACCTCGATCGGCTCCTCGCCCTCCTGCTCGATGCGGACACCGTTCGAGCCGAGGGTGGTGACCCGGGTGCCGACCTTGCCCAGGATCTCCTCGTCGGTCCAGCCGGTCTTGGACTCGATGAGCCCCTTCTCGTACTCGTTGGAGAAGAGGTACGTGGCGCCGTCCAGGAGGGTGCGGATGTCGTCGCCGCTCATGCGCGCGATCTGCTGGGAGAAGTCCGCGGCGAACGGGATGGAGCGGGTCCGGCACTCCTCGGTGTGGCGGAGCATCGCCTCGGGGTCGTCCGCGCCGATCAGGACGAGGTCGAGACCGCCGACCCGGTCCGCGACGGACTTCAGCTCGATCTGGCGGGCCTCGCTCATCGCGCCGGTGTAGAAGGAGCCGATCTGGTTGTGGTCGGCGTCCGTCGTGCACACGAAGCGGGCGGTGTGCAGGACCTCGGAGATCCGCACGGATGCGGTGTCCACGCCGTGGCGGTCGAGCCACGCGCGGTACTCGTCGAAGTCGGATCCGGCCGCGCCGACGAGGATCGGACCGCTGCCGAGCTGGCCCATGCCGAAGCAGATGTTCGCGCCGACACCGCCCCTGCGTACATCGAGGTTGTCGACCAGGAAGGAGAGGGAGACCGTGTGCAGCTGGTCCGCGACCAGCTGGTCGGCGAAGCGGCCGGGGAAGGTCATGAGGTGGTCGGTGGCGATGGAGCCGGTGACTGCGATTCGCACGGCGAGGACGCTCCTGTGGCGGGGTGGCGTTGACAGTTAACGCTACCGGGTTTGAGCACGCGCGCTGAAGTGCGGAAACTACCCGATAGTAGGTCTTTTTTCATGGACCCTCGGATGCATACGGTGCCGATATGACGAAGCCCATCGCCCGGCGCGAGCCGCGAGAGTCCGAGATCAGCCTGGCCCAGCTGCGCGGCGACTGCGCGCGGATGGCTCCGCACTGGGTGGTGCCCGCGGCCGCGGTTCCCGCGCCGGTGCCCCCGTCGCACATCCATGGTGTCGTCGTCCCGGCCTCCTCGGCCAGGCTGCTCGACGCCATGTCCGAATACGGCGACTGACGCCCGGCGGGCGCACGAGGGAACCGTGCGCTCCCCCGCTCCGTCCCATCCGTGACCCCGTACAACGGGGTCACGGAGACAAGGAGCGATGCGGTGAGCAGCACGGAAGACACGCACGACAGCCCCCGCCGCCGGCGTTCCCCGTTCGCCGTCGCCTCGGTGGCGGCGGCGGTGCTGGTCGCGGGTGGGGGTACGTACTTCGCGACCGCGGGCTTCGGCGGCGGCCACGACAGCGCCGACGCCAAGAGCGGTGCGCCGGGCAACGGCGACAATCCGCCTCCGCTCGCTCTCGACAGCCGTACGGACGGCGGAGACCGGGGCAGCATCGCGCCCGGTGAGCCCGACCCCTCGGGCGGCGGCGTCGTCTACAAGGCCAAGGGCAAGCTCCCGGACGGACCGGACGAGGCCGCTGTCCACCGTACGAAGGGTGCTGTCACCGCGGCCGAGGTGACCCGGCTGGCGAAGGCTCTCGGAGTGCCGGGGACACCGCGGCTGGTCGGCCCGGCCTGGAAGATCGGGACGGACAAGGACGGCGCGGGCCCGCTGCTTCAGGTCAACAAGCAGGCGCCGGGCACCTGGACCTTCGCCCGGTTCGTGGCGTCACCGGGCGGCGACAACTGCCTGAAGGGCAAGGAGTGTCCTTCGCGCGGTGAGAACCGGCCGAAGGGCCCGACCCCGGTGAGCGAGGAGGCCGCGAAGAAAGCCGCGGCTCCCGTACTGAAGGCTCTCGGCCAGAGCGACGCCGACCTGGACGCCGCCCAAGTGATGGGCTCGGTACGGGTGGTGAACGCCGCCCCGGTGGTCGGCGGACTGCCGACCTACGGCTGGACGACCGGAATCCAGGTCGGTCTGGACGGTCATGTGGTGGGCGGCAGCGGGCAGTTGAAGAAGCCCGAGAAGAGCGACGAATATCCGGTGATCTCCGCCGATGCGGCGCTGAAGCAGCTGAACAAGGACTCCCGGGGCAGCGGCCCGATCGGGATCGGCGGCTGCGCCACACCGGTGCCGCTGGAGGGCGAGCAGAAGCCCGATGCCCCGTGCAAGCCGAAGGAGAGGGCGAGCGGTCCGGAGCAGCTGACCGTCACGAAGGCGGTCTTCGGTCTTGCCGCGCAGTACGTGGACGGGCAGCAGGCGCTCGTACCGTCGTGGCTGTTCGAGGTGGAGCCGAAGGGCGGCACCCAGCCGTTCACCGTCACACAGCTCGCCGTGGACCCGAAGTACCTGAAGGAGCCGCCGCAGCGGGACATCAGGCCGACCGAGCCGCCGCAGGCTCCCCCGGCGCCGTCCGACCGGCGTATCGAGTCCTACACGGTGAGCGGGCGGACTCTGGCTGTGACCTTCTGGGGCGGGGTGTGCAGCGACTACGCGGCGAAGGCGAACGAGAGCGCCGACGCGGTGAAGGTCCGGATCGTCGAGACGAACCCCGACCCGGACCGGGTCTGCATCGCCCTCGCCAAGGAGCTGACGAAGACGGTGACGCTGGACAAGCCGCTGGGCGAGCGGAAGGTCGTGGACGCGGCGACGGGTGATGCCATCCCGATGACGGCCGTCCCGAAGAAGTGACGCGGCGACGCAGCACATGAGCAGGCCCAGCGCGTGAGCATACGAAAGGCGGCGGCCCCGGGATCGGGGCCGCCGCCTTTCGTACGTGCGAAGTGCGAAGCCTTAGCTGAAGGAGTCGCCGCAGGCGCAGGACCCACTGGCGTTCGGGTTGTCGATCGTGAAGCCCTGCTTCTCGATCGTGTCCACGAAGTCGATGGACGCGCCACCCAGGTACGGGGCGCTCATCCGGTCGGTGACGACCTTGACGCCACCGAAGTCCTTGACGACATCGCCGTCGAGCGAGCGCTCGTCGAAGAACAGCTGGTAGCGCAGGCCGGAGCAGCCGCCGGGCTGAACGGCGACACGCAGTGCCAGGTCGTCGCGGCCTTCCTGCTCCAGCAGGCCCTTCACCTTGGCGGCGGCGGCGTCGGACAGGAGAATGCCGTCGCTCACGGTGGTGGTCTCGTCCGATACGGACATCTGCTTCTCTCCCGGGTTGTACGGAGACTGCTTGCCGACGGTTGCAACCGGCGGGGCCCCGGATTCATTCCGGGCGAGCCCTAGTCTTTCCCTTTCATGCTCGCACACCGGCTCGGCGAGGGGCACCGGCCTGTGGACGGACGGGTGTACGCGGGGTGTACGGGAGGGCGCAGGGGGGTGCGTCACATCGACGCTATGGACGTCGTCAAAGTGACGTGAAGCAGTTATGATAGATAGCGTCAAATAGACGAGAAGTACCTCTGTAGAAGAGAAAGGGTGCGTGACGTGACCACCGCCCAAGCCCGCCCTGAGCTCGACGTCCAGCCGACGCCGCTCGCCCTGCTGCTGCTCGGCCGTGAGGCCGACCCCAGGAGCGAGCGCGGCGTCGAGTGCCCCGGCGACCTGCCGTCCCCGTCCGACCCGGACCTGGTGGAGCGCGCCCGCGCGGCCAAGGAGAAGCTCGGCGACAAGGTCTTCGTCCTCGGCCACCACTACCAGCGCGACGAGGTCATCCAGTTCGCCGACGTCACCGGCGACTCCTTCAAGCTCGCCAAGGACGCCGCCGCGCGGCCGGAGGCCGAGTACATCGTGTTCTGCGGTGTGCACTTCATGGCCGAGTCCGCGGACATCCTGACGTCCGACGACCAGAAGGTCGTGCTGCCGGACCTGGCCGCCGGCTGCTCGATGGCCGACATGGCGACGGCCGAGCAGGTCGCGGAGTGCTGGGACGTGCTGTCCGAGGCCGGTATTGCCGAACAGGTCGTGCCCGTCTCGTACATGAACTCCTCGGCGGACATCAAGGCCTTCACCGGCAAGCACGGCGGCACGATCTGCACGTCGTCGAACGCGAAGCGCGCGCTGGACTGGGCCTTCGAGCAGGGCGAGAAGGTGCTCTTCCTCCCCGACCAACACCTGGGGCGCAACACCGCGGCGCGGGAGATGGGCCTGTCGCTCGACGACTGCGTCCTGTACAACCCGCACAAGCCGAACGGCGGGCTGACCGTCGAGCAGCTGCGCGACGCCAAGATGATCCTGTGGCGCGGGCACTGCTCGGTGCACGGGCGCTTCTCGCTGGACTCGGTCAATGACGTACGCGAGCGGATCCCCGGCGTGAACATCCTCGTCCACCCCGAGTGCAAGCACGAGGTCGTTGCCGCCGCGGACTACGTCGGCTCGACGGAGTACATCATCAAGACGCTGGAGGCGGCCCCGGCCGGTTCCAAGTGGGCGATCGGCACCGAGCTCAACCTGGTCCGCCGGGTCGCGAACGCGCACCCCGACAAGGAGATCGTCTTCCTCGACAAGACGGTCTGCTTCTGCTCGACGATGAACCGCATCGACCTGCCGCACCTGGTGTGGGCGCTGGAGTCGCTGGCCGAGGGCAACCTGGTCAACCGGATCCAGGTCGACAAGGAGACGGAGAGCTTCGCGAAGCTGGCGCTCGAGCGGATGCTGGCGCTGCCGTAGCGCTCGCGCTGTGCGTACGAGGGGGCGCCCCGGCCGGTCACGGCCGGCGCAGAGACAACCAGGAGGTTGGCTTAGAAGCAGCCACCCTTGAAAGAGTGCGTAATAGCTCACTGGTCAAGTGATTCCGCGCCGACAATGTAGC
>NZ_JBEXEX010000032.1:0-88865 GCF_040606445.1 Streptomyces sp. NPDC005408
CCGTTACGAGAAGCGCGCCTACATCTACGGTGGCACTGTCACCCTCGCAGCCCTCATGATCTGGCTCCGAACATGATCCGAGAAACAGCGCCTAGGTCGGGTGGTCAGTTGATCGGACATGTCTGTCCGATTGGTACTCCAGCCGGAGTTTCGTGACCTGTCATAGGGTCAGGCGGTGAGCGCGGGCGGGTTGACGGGGGGCGTTTACGGCTGGAAGTACTCCGACATCAGGCGGCTGACCCATTCCGGCTGCTTGATGTTCACCGCGCGGAACTCCGCCATCGTCGGCTTCAGGTCAATGACCGGGGTGCCCGAGACCGCGTCGAGGCCCACCACCGTCAGTTCGCGGCCGTGGACGGATTCGATGGCGCAGCACGTTACCCCGATGCGGTTCGGTCTGCGGGGGCCGCGGCCGGCAAAGACACCAACGGGCGGGAGGTCGGAGCGGCCACGGTAGGGGCGGGGTTCGCGGTAGTCGTCGTGTTCCGGAAACTGGTCGAAGATGAAGAGGACCTCCACGTGGGAGAAGCCCTCCAGACCCTGGAGGCACGCCTCGCCGAAGCGCTCGTCGATGGTGATCGTGCTGCGGACGGCACCCCAGTTGTCCGTGTGCTGGACGTCCGTCCGGTTGTTCCGGACTGTACCTATCGGTGTGACCTCGTAGCTTGGCATGGCAAGGTTCTATCTCTTTGGTCAGCGTCGTGCCCAGATGAGGATGGCCGCGAGGTGGAGTGCGGCCTGGTAGGCGATGGCGAGTTTGTCGCACCGTGTGGCCAGGCCGCGCCACTGCTTGAGGCGGTTGATGCAGCGCTCGACGGTGTTGCGCTGCTTGTACCGACCACCTGCCGTTCCTTGCAGACGCGCGCCGAGCTGTTCGGCGAGGGCGAGAACCGCCTGGCGGTGGCGAGCGGGGTCGAGTCGGTCACGGAGGCCGACGCTCCTGGCCCCCTTCACGGCACGGTCGCCCTCGCCGCAATCCGGCTGTGGATCCATGAGCGATCCGCCGGACAGTCCTCAGTCGCGCCCCTGGAGGGCGTGGCGGAGACGTTCGTCGAGGGCGCGCGAGGCGGACGCCCACTTCTGCTGCTCCCTCAGCGCGTCGGCGACACCCAGGCCCTCCGGTTCGCTGGGCAAAGCCGTCGTAGTCCACGAACTCTCGTACGGGCCGATGTCGACGCCGCTCGCCTCCAGCGTGTCACGTCTCTCACGCTCCCAGCGCAGACGGCTCTGCTCCGCGGCGCGGTCCATCCAGATCAGCCCCTCGAAGTACCGGCGGGCGAGCGCGAGCTCCTCGTCGTCGAGCACCGCCCGGTGCGTGATGAGAAAAGCGTTCAGCTCAGGCTCCCGAGCCCTCGTGTCGAGCCCGCCCCCGTTCCAACGCGACTCCAGCTCCATCTCCTTGAGTAACTGCGTCAGCCCCCGCAGCGCCGAGATGCGCTCATCCCGGTAGGCAGCCCCCGAAACGCGTAACCGCTCGTACTCGGCCAGCCTGAGACTCGCCGACTCGTGCCCCGCCTGCCGCCTCTCGGTCCGCCTCCACTGGGCGTAGCCGAGTACGGCCACGCAGAGCGCCACGAACCCCGAACACATCACAGCCACCAACTCCATGCATGCAGTGTGCTGCCGCGGGCCCGCGCGGAGTAGATGACGGTCAGCGGATCACGAGCCCGGGCCGCATGCGCTGCCGCACCGAGAATGTGTTTCAGTCGCGGCCGCCCTGGAGGTAGTTGCCGGGTCAGTGCAGGCCGGACCAGTCGGTCCTCCTCCCCAGACGAATGGGGGGGCGCCGACTCCACATCGCATCCCTACCGGACACCACGCCCGCCGTCTTTGCGGGTCGGGGCCGAAGCTGCGGCTGCTGGAGACGGTGCTGGACTCGTCCGAGGCTACAGAGACTCCCGGAAGGGCGTTGGGTGGTGCGGGACCGCGTGGCAGCTGCCGCATTGCGTGAAGGCCGTCACCGGAGCCCAGGCTCTGCAGGGCAGCTGATGAGTCTCCGACGCGACTGGGACATCACTATCCGACCGGGGGGAAATGACAATTTATAGTGGCCCAATGCAACATGTTCCCAGATGGGCCTTGCTCTCGTCGGGATGTGCGCCTGTCTTGCTCATCGGAGGCTGGACGATCGCGGCGCTATTTGAGGGGCCCACCTACGACCCTGCCACTCAGACGATCAGCGTCCTGGCCGCCTACGGAGCTGCGGGATTCTGGGTGATGACCGCAGCTCTGATCGCCCTGGGTGTCTGCCACCTGCTGACCGCCTGGGGCCTGCGCACAGCCGCGCTCGCCGGACGTGTGGCGCTGGGCGGCGGTGGAGTGTCGGCGTTGGTCGTGGCTCTGCTCCCGCCGCCGAGCAGCGGGGGTTCCCTGCACCACGGTTCGGTTGCCGCGGTCGGCTTCACTCTCCTGGCGCTGTGGCCGGTCCTGGCCGCCAATCGCAAACGAGCCGCACCCTGGGGACTGCGGCCCGTACCCTCCATCGCCGCGACCGCTCTGATAAGCGTCGGGGCGGCCTGGTTCCTGATCGAAATCCAACATCACGGTGCCGCTGGTATCGCTGAACGCCTCGTGACATCCATTCAGGCCTTCTGGCCCCTCGTGGTCGTCGCCTCCTGCCTCCTCCGCCCCGACAACGATGGACCCTCGAACTGACCAGGGGCCGGCAGTTGGATACGGCCGGGAACGGATGCGAATTCCCGGTGCTGTATGACCTTCGCGCCAAGGTCGCGGAACTAGCGGCTTGATCCGGCGCCGCGACAAAGGAAGTGTCACTAAAGGGCCCGGGCCGAGCGGGCGCGCCGGATGTACGCCGAGACCCAGTGAGGACGGCCGCCGCCGGAACACCGTGCAGCAGGCCGCCGGCGAACTCGGCGTCAAACGTGTCACCGCCAACGGTGCCCGGGGTGACGCGGCGCATTGCGGCGGCGATGGCGAGCCGGTCCAGCAGCACTTCGTCGAGCGGGCCGGGCGCGCCGGGGCGTTCCAGCCACACCGTGCCGATCTCCTCCTCATCGAGTGTGACCGGCGTCGTGATGGACGCGGGCAGCGGCGGGGCGGGCGCTTGCCTGCCATCGGGCGACATACGGATCGCCCGGCCCGTGCCGTGGAGCCGGATCCCGGCCACGCACTCGGCCAGACCCGCCGAGGCTCGGGCGAGCGCCGGGAGATCCACCCGTCGGCGCATCAGGGTGTCGTAGAACATGACGACGCGGATCGCGCCTTCGACGTGCGCATCCAGGTGCGACAACCGTAGGGCAGCCAGTGCCTCCATGACAGGAGGATAGGCGCCGATCGGTGCGTGATGCGGGCGAGATGCCCGACGGATGGCGGATGATCCCAGGCGGTGGCGACCGTGAGGATGGTCGTCATGGATCCCGAACTCGAAGCATTCCTCGCATTGTTCCCCCCGGCCGACCTGACCGACCCGATCAACGCGCGTAAGGACCTGGCCGAGTTGGCCGCCGCGGTGCCGCAACCGGACACCGCGGACATGGAGATCGAGGACCGCACGGTGCCCGCCGATCTGGACGTGGCGGTTCGGATCTATCGCCCGCACGGGGCGCAGGGCGCCATCGTCTGGCTGCACGGCGGCGGATGGGTCATGGGTGACGTGGACACCGAACACCCGTGGGCCGCCCGGCTCGCGGACGGCTCCGGCGCGGTGGTGATCTCGGTGGGCTACCGTCTTGCCCCCGAGCATCCGTTCCCGGCCGCCCTGGACGACGCCTACGCGGTGCTGACCTGGACGGCCGAGCACGCAGCCGAGCTCGGTATCGACCCGGGGCGGATCGCGGTCGGAGGTCACAGCGCCGGCGCGGGGCTCGCGGCCGGGGTGGCGTTGCGGGCGCGTGACCAGCAGGGGCCGCCGATCCGCTTTCAGCTGCTCAACCAGCCCGGGCTCGACGACAGGCAGGAGACGTGGTCGGCGCGGCAGTTCACCGACACGCCCTGGTTCAATCGCGACAAGGTCACCGCAGCATGGCGGCACTACCTGGGCACCACGCCCGCCACACCGTACGCCGCACCTGCGCGGGCCGCCGACCTGACCGGTCTGCCACCCGCCTACATCGCCACCGCGGAACTCGGCCCGAACCGCGACGAAGACATCGACTACGCGCTGCGCCTGCTCCAGGCGGGCGTGTCCGTCGAACTGCACCAGTGGCCCGGCACCTTCCACGGGTCGCAGGCGATCCTGTCCGCCGAGGTGTCACAGAGGCAGAACGCCGAACTCGGCGCAGCCCTGCGCCGCGCCCGTGGCCGAGTGAGGTGGTAGCCGCCGACCACGCCGACCGCTGGGAAGTCCACCCCGAGGCGGACGAGGTCGTGTCCTGCCGCATAGGCGGGACACGCCTCTACGTCCGTCCGGAGCAGCCCAGGAGAAGAGGAAGTCCCCGCTCTCATCACCAAGCAGCAGCGGGCCACCCGCGCCGAGCCAAGCCTCACGTTCCGCGGGTGCCGGAGGGAGAGTCCGTCACCCCGCCTGCCGGCATTGCCGCGCCGTCGTGGCGCCGCCGCTCAGCTGTGTGGGCCAAGCACTCCACTTGGCGCACTCGGAATGAGCATGGTTCTGCGCGCCGTCGGACAGCTGCGCCGCGAACTGACCCGACGGCATCTGACGGGGCGCCCGATGAGCGGAGACGCTACGAGCAGTTAGGCAGCCTGGAAGGAATCGGGCCGGGCACCGGGCCTTTGACGGGCCGGGTACGCTTCGCTCAGCTCAGCCAAAGACCCACATTCTGGTGACAATGCCCTGCAACAGAGACTGCACCGCCGCCGCGCCGATCCCCGTTGACCGATCACTGAACACCCAAACGCCCGCATTGAATGTGTAACCACGGCCTGGCTGTATCGTGAACTCGAGTTCGGGCCCGGTAATCAGGTGCCACCCCTCACCTCCGGACGCGGATTCGCCCGCACCAATCCGCGTGCGCCACAGTTTGCGGCTGGCGGCAGCCAACAGTCGCCCATCCTCGAATACGGTGAGCTCAAAACCGCCTTCGGACGTGGCGTTACTGCCGATACCGACCGTTTTCAGCACGTTACTCCACCGACCAGGGTTGAGGACTGCGTGAGGGAACCTTTGCCCCGGGGTATCGGATCTGAGGAACACTCCAAAGCCTGCGTGCGCATTGACGAACCCGGATGCACCGCCAGGCAGTGCCCCTGACCGGGCGTCCAGACCGAGGTTTCCGCTGGGTCGGTCGATGAGAATGCTGAACGGCGCGTTGCCATTCCCGTCGTGCCACGCCCAGCTGAAGTCATACGGCGGGACAAACCCCAGGGATCGCAGGTTCGCAGCCCGTTGCGGTACGGGAGGCATGGCGTCGTACGTCAGGTTGGGCAGCGCGTCCCGCCGAAGTGTCTCCATTGCGTCAGGGCGCATGAGTTCGTGGGTGCGTAGCTTGTCGAGCGCCTTGACGGCGAGGGGGTCTTCTTCGATCAGCTTCAAGAACGGCCCGTTGACTGAGTCGGTCATCTCCGCCAAGTCGGCTTCCTCAGCACGGTCCTGTGCGACTGATGCCACAGAACGGGCTACGAGCGCCGCGACCGAAAGCTCCGCGTTCTTCCGGTCAGCTTCAGTCGCATCATCTCGAAACGAGATCTCAAATTCCGTCGACGATGCGTCCGGCGCTGAATACTTTGTCGCATCGGTCATCGTGATTCTCCTTGTCTGGCATGGAGTTTCGAACGCTCTTTCCGGGTCTACGCAGCCAAGCGTGACAGTCGGCAGTCGGCAGTCGGCAGTCACGAACCGTAACGGGCTGCGAGACTCACCTGGGTGTCGGCCCCAGCACCGTTCAGCGTCCACTGAATGTAGTGGTCGCCCCCCGTGACATTCATCGACAGCCAGTGCCCCGGCAGAACGAAGCCCTCCCAGAATTCAATCCAGACGCACGTTGGACCGCCTATACAGAAAGGCGTGGTGCACGCACATTTCCAGTAGTACGACGTGAACTTCGCGTTGGCAGTTCCTTCCCTGCCCACCATGGCGATCCCGGTGCCGCTGCCCAGCTTCCACTTGGAGGTTACAATCGCCCAGTCCCAGCCTTGAACACAGTTTTGAGCGCCATTGCAGAACGTCTCCTTGAACCAGGCTTGTTCGCCGGCATCTCTGGTCACGACCTGGCGGCCTTCTCCCGTGCGATCCTCCCCCAGTTCGTACGGTTTGCCCCCGTTCTCTCGCGCTACCGGGACATCTTCGATCGCGCGGCCGGATTCGATGACCCCGGTCATGCCTGGCTCGAACTCCACGAACTGAATTCCGCGGCCCTCGCCCAACGACAGTGTGGAATGGACCTTCGTGGGCGCGATCTGAGGAAGCCTTTCGGCCGGAGAATAGTTCTCGGTCTCTTCCATGGCTGATGCCCTTCTCTTTGTCACCGAAAATGGGGGCCGCGTGATCTCGGGCATATCCGTTTCACGGCGGAGGTTCGCAGAATTGACATCGCGCGGGACGGCCGGCCGCTTTTCTGTCACGGCAGGGTCGAGCCGTCGTGTCGGTTCGCCGGGCGAGTTCCGCCGTCTCGAATACCCTCGAATCGGTTGATCTCCTATCCGGCCCCTTGGGCCTCAGCCGCGCATAACCTGCGCGCTTCGGAGCCCAACAATTCAGGACTCTAAGGAGGGTGACTCGCATGCGCTCGCTGATTACTCCGTACGAGTGACCGGGTGCGCCCCTGGCCTGCACCGCAGCGACGTCGACGAGCCGACCCCGGCCATGCGACGTAGCGTGGAAGGCGCCTGCTCGGCTCGGTCCTGCTCTCCAACGCACGCTGAGAGAGGGCAGATGTCCACCTCCGTCTATCCCCCCCAGCTGCGGCTGCTCGGCCAATTCCAACTGGAATTCGGTGCCGAACCCGTAGAACTGGGCAGGAACACGCAACGACTGCTGGCCTTCGTCGGACTACGCAAACGCGTCAGCCGTACCGTCCTCGCCGGCACCCTCTGGCCGGATGCCACGGAGGAACACGCGCGCGGCAGCCTGCGCACCACCCTGTGGAAGCTACCGCGAGGCGGTCAGTCGCTCATCCAGTGCACCCGGGAGTCGATGGCGATCACCGACACCGTGAGCGTGGACGCCCACGCACTGGCAGAGACCGCGCTCAGCGTGGTGCGTGCCTGCGGGTCTCTCGGCGACAACACGACGCCGCTGGAGCTGCTCAACGGCGGAGACCTCCTTCCCGGCTGGGACGAGGACTGGGTGCTGCTCGAACGGGAACGGCTGCGCCAGCTGCGGCTGCACGCGCTGGACGCGCTGGCGGAGGGCCTTGCACGGCAGGGCAGACCTGCCCTGGCCCTGGAGGCCGCGCTGACGAGCGTACGAATCGAGCCGCTGCGGGAGAGCGCGCACCGGGCGGTCGTATCGGCGCACTTGGCGGAGGGCAACCTGATCGAGGCCGTACGCCACTACCACGCCTTCCGGCGACTGCTGCGCGAGGAACTGGGCGTGGAACCGTCAGCGCGGTTCGCCAGGATGATTCCGCCCGCGCACCGATAACGCCCAAGCGGCTTTGACGGCGGGATGACGACTCGATGACGGGTCCTGCCTAGCATCGGACGAGGGGAAGCGTACGGAAGGGGACTATTCATGACGTCGCTCGTCGACTACCGAAGCAACAGGATCGTCGAATTGATGGACGAGCCTGACGAACGCCGCGGCGCCGACTGGCTCAAGGAGTCGTTGCAGCAGGCCATCATGCTGGAACTCGCCACGCTTCCCCCCTACTTGTGCGGCCTGTGGTCGATCGAGGATCCCAGCCAGGACGAAGCCGTATCCACCGCCATACGGGAGATCGTCTTCGACGAGATGTCGCACCTGGGCCTCGCGGGCAATCTGCTCACCACCGTCGGTGGGGTACCCCGCCTTGCAGACGAAATGACGGTGCCGAAGTATCCGGGACCGCTGCCAGGAGGTGTACGGCCCGGACTGACCGTCTCGCTGAGCGGGCTGACGAAGGAGTCCCTGGACCTGTACTCCCGGATCGAGGAACCCGACGACCCGATCGCGGAAGCCAGGACCCACACCTCGATCGGCGCCTTCTACACCGCGATCCTCGACGCGTTCAGGCGCCACACCGATCTGATCACCGGCGCCCGTCAACTGGTCAGGCCCATGGCGCACCACGGGACAGGCAACGACCTCGTGGCGATCACCTCATTCGGCAAGGTTGAGGCAGCCATCGGTGTCATCAAGGAGCAGGGCGAGGGCACTTCAGCGTCACCGGAGAACCCTCACCCAGGAGAACCCGGTGAGCTGGCCCACTACTACGTTTTCCGGGAGATCTACCAAGGCCGCAAGCTGATCAAGACCTCCGAGGACCCGCCCCGGTGGGAGTTCGCCGGAGACGAGATCCCTATGCCCCGCGCTTTCCCCATGGGCACCGTGCCGCCGGGCGGCTGGGGAACAGCCGGTCCCTCGGCGCCCGATCCGGAAACGAGGACACTTCTCGACGCTGTCAACCACTCCTACAGCGAGATGCTGCGGTTCCTGGAACAGGCCTGGCAGACGGATGTGTCGGCCACGGCAAAGGCGCTGCTCAACAAGGCCGTCGGCCAGATGTTCGCCCTCCAGAATCCAGCCCGGTCACTGATGCAGCGCGAACTGCCCGACGGCAGCGGCAAAACCTACGGACCGGAATTCAGGTACGTCGACGGATAGGTGCCCAACAGCCCGTGACACGAAGACCGTCAGACGACGGTGACGGGCGCGATCATTCCCTTGACGGACTCCGCCGGAACGGGCGTGGCCTGCGTACTGATCAGATCGCCCGCTTCCACGGTTCCTGTCCCGGAGAGGTCGACGTGGACGCGGAGTCCGTAGGAGGCCGTGGGGTCGAGATCGGGCACCTCAACAGTGAAGGGGACACGGCCGCCCGGAGCCAACTCGATGTCCGACTGGACCTGTGCGCCGACCACCGTGGAGGGTGCGTCGGCCCGGGAAACGTCGCGGACCTCCACAAGGAAGCGGGTGGCCGGGCCTGTCGGCGCGTCGGGCGGCAGGGACACGAAGCCTGTGACGGTACGCGTCATGCCGCCCTGCCCGCCGGCGACCGTACTGTCGTCGTGCGCTCCGGCTCCCGTCCGTCGAGCCGTGACAGGAGCGCTGCGACCTCCGCGGTGATCGGCAGACCCGTCCGTTCCTCAACGAACAGCCACTGTCCTGCGGGGTTGACCTCGAAGAACACATACTCCCCGTCGGGACGCCGACGCAGGTCGACGGCCCCGTACACCAGGCCGAGGCTGCGCATGAAGCGCAGGAGTTGGGCGGTGAGGGCAGGGGGAAGAGTCACCGGCCGTACGGGTGCTTCGTGGACCACCATCCGCATGTCCACCGGGTAGCTGGTCGACGAGGCGTCGATCTCGGCCGCGAAGACACGATCGCCCACGATGGTCACACGGAGATCGGCCCCCGGCACGAACTCCTGGAAGATCACAGGGGCGTAGCGTACGGCGTCCAGAGCAGCCAGGTCTTCCGTCCGGACGAGCCGGGTCTCGCGCCAGGCGTCGGCGGAGGCGATGAAGGCCTTGAAGACGGTGCCGCCGACGCCCCCTTCCTGGATGAACCGGCGGGCCTTCTCCGGCTGATTGGTGACCAGGGTGCGCGGAAGTGTGAGCCCCATGCGGCGCGCCACTTCCCATTGGTAGGGCTTGTGGTGGGCGATTCCGTCCAGCGCGGGCGGATTGACCCAGGTGCAGTCGAGCGAGTGGAACAGACCGTTCAGTGCCTGGCCGGTCTCGCTGATCGCGAAGCTCTGGTCCCGGGCGGTGCCCAACGCCCTGTCGACGGTGAAGGGACGCACGCGCCGCCACCAGCCGACGCGGCACCGCTCAAGGCGGGCATGGGCCGTCGGCGTCGTGAGCGTATGGACCGGCCCCCCGGCCGCGGCGTAATCGAGAGTGATCTCGCCGCGGGCGGGGAAGTCGGCCAGGTCGACGCGGACCACCTCCCGGCCGTCGGCCTCCAGTCGGCGTACGACCGCGAGGGCGTGGTCCTCGTCGTAGGAGACGACCAAGATCATCGCTGCTGCCCGGCGCTACCGGCGCCGGCACCGAGCTGGGCCAGAAGGCCGTTGTGGCTCGTCATGACCGCAGAAAGTCCCTGCTGCAATGCGCCGACCAGCTGGCTCAGCTGGCGCACCTGCTCGGCCAGCCCGTCGGACTGGCCGACCAGAGCCGGAGACTGATGCGGCGTTGCCAGCACGAAGGGGCTGCCGACCGGCTGGCCGATGGGCTGGCCGATGGGCTGGCCGATCGGAATGTCCAGGGCGGGAAGCTTGTTGGGCACGTCCAGGAACGGGTCCTTGGGGATCTCCTTGAGAGTCCCGTCGATGATGGGGTCTTTGGGGACCTCCTTGAACGTGGGCGGGTGAACGGCCGGGTACATCATGTGCACTCCGTCGATGTCGCCCTGCGACAGCCCCGTGCGCTGGCCCATCACCACGCCCGGAGGCAGCGGGTTCCGCGGAACGATCGTCGGCTGGTTCGGGTCGATCGCGAACGCCGTGGCCGGGTAGTGCATGATCGAGCCGAAGTCGTACGGTCCCAGGTCGTCGCCGTCGGCGATGTGCTGAAGGAAGTTGTGCTGCATGTCCGGGTCGATGTTCGCGAACACGATCATGACGTGCTGATCGCGGTCTTCGCGGCTCTGCTCGTGCCACAGGCCCACCGTGTGGCCGATCTCGTGGATGGCGTTACCGGTGTTGCAGTTGGGGCCGAGCGTGATCGTCTGCCTGCCGCCTCTTCGGCCGACGTTCGAAGAACACCCGTCGCCCGGAACGAAGCGCACAAAATCCGGGAACTGTGCAGCGTCGGCAGCTGTCCGCTGCACGAACCGGATGCGGGTCCGCGATTGCCAGTGAGCGATGGCGTCCGTGACGCGCTGCTGGTTGGGAAGGGCGGGATCGATCTCGAAGGGCACGGTCGCGTTCGGCCAGCGACGCCGCTGCCCTCCCTCGATGGCCGGAATCCCGACCGACTCGAGCACCGGCCCCTGGGCGGCCAGATCCTCCACCTCCTGCACGGTGCCGAGCACGATGTCCCCTTCGAACATCGCCATCCCGTCCACCTCGGCGTACTGGAGGCCCTTGGCGCGGAAAGTAGCGCCCTCCACCAGGGCGGTGCCTGCGACCGGTCCCGAACGGAGCTCACCGCTGCCGTTCACCTTGCGGGAGGACGTCGCCTTGCGGGCGGCGGATTGCTTGCGGGGAGGGGTCGTCTTCTTGGCCGCGGTCTTGCGAGCGGTGGTCTTCTTGGTTCGGCGGGCGGGATCCGACGGGCCGGCGTTCATGCGTCACCTTCACTGCAGGGGGACAGAAAGTGCTGAGACGAAGACTTCGTCGCCCTCATGCATTCCACCGCCTGCCAGTCGGCTCGTACGCCATACGGGTAGGTTGCCGACCGCCGCCGACCAGGTCCGGGTGGGGCGGTCACGCGCGCTCCCCCGGTTGGCGGATCAACGGCGGCTGTTGTGACTTCAAGCAACCACAGACCGGAGACGGGCCCAGGACGAGCCGGCGGGCATCAGGATGTGCCGAGGCTGCTGATGGCTCCCCCGCAGCCGCCGGACGGGAGACTGCACGCCCTGGAGCGCGGTCCGCAGCTGGCGGCCGGGTCATTCGGCTGTGGCGAGGATGTCGGCCAGCGCCATGACGGCCTGTTCTGCGTCGGGGCCCTCGGCGCGGACGATCACGGTGCTTCCGGCTGTGGCGCCCAGCCCCATCAACAGGCGTCGTGTCCGAGTGATGGCTACGTAGTAAACCCGGCAGCCCCTATCGCGCACCACGTCGTCAGTCGAGGGCGAACGGGTCCTTGGACGGCGGCCACGTGTTTCGCTCGAACAGCCCTTCCGGCACCGGATCGAGCGGCAGCGGCTCGTCGCTCTGGTGGCCGTCGGTGCAGCGGGCGAACGGCCCTGTGACAGGGTCCAACAGGGCATGCAGATGCGGGTCGAAGTGGTGGATCCACCAGCTCGACATTCCCAAACCGGCGTCCCAGCGCAACGCCTCCCAGGCACGCCACAGGGAGTCCAGCCGGGAGAGCGCCACAGGGTGACGAAACCACTGCGGGCACCAGACTCGGCCGGAGTTGACGGTGGGACTGGGGACGAAATAGGCCAATCGGTCGGAGACAAATTCGGCAACGTTCGGGTACCACAGCTCTGCTGGGCGGGCGGCGCTCTCCTCGTCCCGCCGGATGTCCTGTGCCGACTCGTTCCGCTCCTCGTCGGGGAGTGGTGATGTCATGGCGTCATGCTCCTCTTCGCAGCTGTACGTCAGTGGCCTCGGCGTGGCGGCCGAGGCGTTCCAGAACCGTCGCGAGCCTGGTGACGGCCCATCTCAAGTCGGCCTGCCTGCTCGGGTCCTGGTCCACCAAGCCCCGGTAGAGGCGGACGGCCCGCCGCGCCGGTTCTACCGCACGGACGGCCCTGCGCCCGTCGTGCCGGCCACACAGACTCAGCGTCCCGGCCAGTCGGGAGAGGAGCCACGCGTTCTGGGACAGCGGTTCATCGGTGCGACCGGCCAGCGCCTGGCAGGCCTCCTCCGCCTGAAGGGCGGTGCGCCAGGCCGCGGCCTCGTCACCCGCCATCGCCCGCCCGTCGGCCAGCCGCAGGAGAGCGAGGCAGAGGGGCCGCTCCTGACCGGCCGGGTCCGTGACGATCAGTCGGCGCCGAAGGCGCACCTCATGCTCCGAGACACCGACGGCGTCGCGGAAGCGGCTCGTCATCAGCAGCGCACTGCCCAGCTCCGCGCAGGTGTTGGCAAGGTCCACCTCATGTCTCCCGTCGCCGGCCGACAGCTCCACACGCAGTTCATACGCCTCCCCCAGGGCGGGAACCGCCCGGTCTGCTGTCGCCCAGGACGTCGCGTAGCTGGCGCCGAGGTCATGCAGGCAGAAGGCCAGCCCCTGGCGCCCCTCCTCGTCGACGTTGGACAGCCGGCGGTAGAGCGGTAGCGCCTGACGCAGCAGGATGCGCACCGCGACGTGCCGGTCGTGCTTCCAGTACAGGTCGGAGCCATCGTGGAGGGTGGTGGCGTACCCCTCCGTATAGAGACTGGGGGCGTACTCGCTGAGGCGGCGCCGGATGGCAATGGCCTGGTTCAGGGCGGCGAGCATGTCCGTCGGGCGGCCCAGGATGTCGCAGGAGCGGGCGAGTTTGAGAGCGGTTCCGGAGTGAGCTTGCAGGGCGCTTGCGCTGAGCGGCAGTTTGGCGCGCGCGTAGATCTCGAGGGCCTCCTGGAAACGCTCCACCGCCGCCTCGTGGTCGCCGGCACCCGCGTGGAAGGTGGCGAGCATGCTTACCGAATGGGCCAGGCCGGGCTCGGTGATCCCGTACGGATTGCGCGCCAGGGCCCGGCGATGCTTGATGGTCTCTCCCATGGACTCCCGCGCCGCAGCGTGGTCCCCCGCGTCGAACTGCTCACAGGCAAGGTTGTGCAGCAGCTGCGCCAGGGTGGAGCGGTGGACTTCAGGAACGTCCTCGGCCACCGGGCGCAGCAGTTCGATTGCCTCCCGTGCCGGCGCCATTGACTCGCCGGGTGGTCGTGAGGCGGAGTTGTAGTCGACCGCCAGGGCCATCAGAGCGTGCGCGAGGTCGGCGGCATAGGCGTCCGGGTTCTCTCTCGCCAGCCGGCGAGAAGTCTCGACTGCCTCCTCGCTGAGCGACAACGCCTCTGGATGCCGCTGGAGGCGCCAGAGGTTCGTGCCTCGCTCCTCCAGCGCCGTGGGGAGCAGGAGCGGGTCCAGATCGGGGTGTTGAGCCACCAGCTCGCGGGCGCGCCGGACGGCCTCGTCCGTGTGGTCGTCGGACCTGGCGATCTGGTCGAAGGGAATCGCGCTCGGGTCGAGCTGCCAGACCACCCGTGACTGGTTGATGAGTGCCCGCACCAGGCCGCTCTCGCGTTTCTCCCCCTCCTCGCCGCCCTCCGCCGCCAGCGCACGGAAAAGGCTCAGCGCCTGATCGCCGACACGGTGTGCCTCCATCAGGCGCCCGGTCATGCGCAAGGCCGGCGACAGCACCAGCAGCGAGTCGGCCCACTCCGTGCGGTGCGTCGTCGCCCCGTCGGCCGCCAGCCCCTCGCGAATCGCCGCCGCGTCGTCGGCCGCCTCCCGGGCGTCCTCCCAGTCGCCGACCGCCAGGTGCCGCTCGGCCAGGTTGTGCAGCGCCCACGCGCGGTCGCGGAGCGCCTGCGGGCCGTCGCCCGTGGCGCGGCACAGCCGGCTCAGTTCGCGGGCGACGTCGAGCGCGTACTCGCGCAGCACATGGGACTGTTCCGGCAGCGTGTCGGAGTGTGCGCGCAGCACGGTGACAGTCAGCGGCGCGTCGGTGGGTACGGAGCGCAGTACCTCGCGCAGCCGGTCGATGACGCTGTGCGCCTCGTTCGTGCGGCCCTCGTTGGCGTGGGCCACGGCGGACCGGGCCAGCACGGTGAGGGTCTGCACCCGCTGGTGGTCCGGGGCCGGGGCAAAGAGTCTCTTGAGCAGCCCCGCGTCGCGGATGATCTGGTCGGAGGCGTGGTACTCCGCCAGCCGGTCCGGCTCCAGCTGGCCCCAGTAGCGGTCCTCGGACGGCGGATACAGGTCGCGCAGCCAGTCGGCGATGTCCGGGACCGGCCATTGCGGTTCATCAGGCAGCAGCCGGGCGATGATTCTCCGAGCCTCCCCCTCCTCCTGCGCGGGACACAGCACGGCCGCCGCCACCGCTTTTGCGAGCAGGTTCTTTTCCCGCCGCCCCATGCCCCGCTCGTCGGCGGTGTCCAGCCAGTACCTCTTCTCGTGCCCCAGGAGTTCGGCCTCAAGCGGGCCGTCGTCCCGCTGGGGGGTCCGAACGCGGCGCAGCAGCATGGCCAGGGCCGCCATCTGCACGGTCAGCGCCGTCTCAGCCCCCGGGCCCGCTCCGGGGCGGGCGGCCGGGATGGTGTCCGCGAGCCCGGGCCAGTCGAGGTCCGTCTCGCCAGTCGCCTCCGCCAAGCGGCGGGAGAGGTCCCGGGCCGCCGTCCGGAACGCGAGCTCACGGTCCGAGACGCCGGGGCTGAGCGCGTGCAGCCGAATCTCGCGGAGGCCGCCAGTCACCCTGTCCTGCCAGGAGCCGAGCGAGCGGGCGAGCAGCAGCAGGCGCACCGGATGCCCGGCCATCGCCGTCTGCTCCCGCAGCTTCCTGACCAACTCGGGCCGGGTCTCGGCGTAGTCGACGACCAGCAGCAGGGGGTGCTGGACGGTGCGCAGCACGTGCAGGTCGCCCGGCTCGCGGACCACCTGACCCGCCACCCAGCCGCGGTCCCGCAGCCGCGTCATCAGCTGCCGCGCCAGGCGGGTCTTGCCCTGCCCGCCTGGGGCGGTGAGCACGCGGACGGCGGGGAGACCGTCCGAATCCGTCAGACACCACCGCTCCAGGTCGTCGAGCGTGTCCTCCCTGCCGTGGAACGACACCACTTCGGTGTCGGCCCGCAGCAGCATGATGGGGGAGGCCACCTCCCGTTTGGGTGGCGCCTGCTCCAACAGGCGGGCGAGCTCGGCCGGTTCGGGGTGCGGTTCGACGGAGGTCACCTCGCGGACCACCGCGCGGAACTCCTCACAGGCCAGCAGGTCCTCGCTGCGGGTGTACCTCAGCCTCGTGCCCTGCCTCGGCCGGCGGTCCACTCGCACCACGCCGAGCAATAGCGTCTCGCCGCTGGGAAAGACAGCCGCGCCCGACATCCCGGACCATGGGGTGGTCTTCGCGGCGGTTTCGTAGTCGAGCCCCGCGGTGTCGGTCTCCAGCAGGCCGGCGTCGTCGAGGATCTCGAAGGTCGTGCCACCGTGCGGCCTGACCTGGCCGATCAGCAACTCTCGGTGCCGGCTGATCAGCAACTCCCCGTCCCGGCCGGTCACGGTCCGCTGCTGCCGTGGGAATCCCAGGGCGGCGACCTGAATTTGGGACCCGCCCGTCACGCACCTGCCCCAGCGCTGCGGGCGGCGGCCGAGTGCGCCGCTCAGCGTGTCGGGCGGCGACCACTCCGGGTCGTCGGCCGGGACCTCCAGCAGGGCGGCGTCCACGGTGTCGTCACACCGTCGCCACCGCACCCTCGCAGGGGACCTTACGGCCGAGTCCGGGAGGGATACGGTGATCCCGCCTTGCACGTCCTGCGGCGGCAGCAGATGCGCGGCGGTCAGGACGAGCCGCGGCGCGATCAGATAGCCGCTGCCGAAGCTCGCGCTGCGGACCTGGACGACCTGCTTCTCTTGCATCAGCCCGCCCCCGGATCACTCGGCTTACTCGACATCGCCCACTGCGACGTCCCCGCCACCGCGGTGCTCCGGGTTGAGGCGCAGGGTCACGCGCTGGGTGGACCGTGCCGAGCGCTCCCGGCGGGCGTCGGCCTCCACGACGCCGAACCGAAGCGCCCCGCCGCCATTCCTCGTCCGGACCAGCTCGATCTCGAACTCCGCGGTGATCTCGCCCAGCACAAAGCGCAGTTGGGAGCCTTGACCGCGACGCTGTGCCTCCGACAGCTGGCGTCGCAGCACCTCAATGGCGTCAGCCAGGTCCAACCAGTCCTCGTCGTGCTCACCGCGCTCCATGCCACACCCTCCGTCACCACGTCATCATGCGCACACATCCTAGTGATCCTGAGTCAGAGATTCGTCGTTGGTGACCGATGCGCAGCGAAAGAAGTTCGAAGGTGCTCCGGTGCCTGATCAACCTCTGCCTACGTGAAGGGAGTTCACGTGGAGGATGCCATCGGCTAGCGTGACGCGGCGTCACCCGCCGGACGACGCCCGCCGCAGAGCAGTGATGCTCATGCGTGTCCGGCTCCCCCGCGCCCATACGAGGGCCTGTCCGGGAGGAACGTACGGCCTCATGTTGAAACGATTCGAACTCCCTGTCCGAACTGGGACGATGAGGAGACGGCGGCCGGTGGGGACTCGCCTGCTGCTCGCACTGTCCGCCGCCCTTGCGGTGGTCGCCGCAGTCCTGGGCCTGCCGCAGACGTCGCAGGCCGCCCCTGCCGCGGTGCAGGTGTATCCGGTGCCCTCGATCTACGAGGCTTCCGCCGACTACCGGCTCACCGCGAACGGGCAGAGCGTGCCCGTCACCCGCTACCCGGGCTACGACATCGCCCAGTTCGCCATCGGTAGCGGCAGCGCCGAACTCGCTCTCACAAAAGTCAACAACACCAATATCGGAGCCTATTCGATAAGCCCCGCCAAGCTGAATCTCACGGGCACGGTCAGCGGCCCCATCCTGAAGTTCACCGTGCAGAACCACGAGTACCTCATCGTGAAGCTGGACGGCCGCCCCAAACTCGTGATCGCCATCGATCCCGCCGAGACCAACCGGCCACCGTCCTCGGGCGCCGGCGTCTTCAACGTACGTAGCGCGCCCTACAACGCACAGCCAGGACCCGGCTACTCGACGACGGCCTTCCAGGCCGCGCTCAACGACGCCGCGGCGTGGGGCTCGGCAAACGGCAGGCAAGGAACCGTATACGTGCCGGCCGGGGTGTACACGCTCGGAAACCTGTACCTGCGCAGCGACCTCGCCCTCTATCTCGAACCCGGCGCCGTGCTCCGCTACACGGGAGAGCGCGAACACTACGACGTCCACTGGCACAAGGACTCGCAGCAGCGCGACATCACCTGGTTCCTGTCCACCCGTTACTCGTCCAAGAACATCTCGATCTACGGACGAGGCGTCATCGACGGAAACGGGAAGGCGTCGCTGGCGCCCGACAACCTCGGCGTGAACCTTCTGACCCCGATCTACACGACGAACTTCAGCGTGGACGGGATCACGTTCCGGGAGTCCAGCAGTTGGGCGATCATGCCGACGCGTTCCTCCGGCATGAACTTCCGCAACATCAAGATGTTCAACCGGTTCGACATGGGCGAGAACGACGGCATCGACGTCATGGAGTCCACCGGGGTCCGCGTCACACACGCCATCGGCATCGGCCTCGACGATCCGTTCAGCACCAAGACCTGGAACAGCGACGTGGACCTCTTCCGCAAGGTGCCGGGCAACCCGAGGCCCTTGGAGGACGTCGTCTTCGACGACCTCGTCTCCTGGACGTACTGCTACGGCGTCAAGGTGGGGCAGGGAGTGATCCAGCCTCAGTCCGGCGTCACGTTCAGGAACGTCGTCGTGCACGACGCTGCTGTGGGCATCGGAATCCACCACAAGTACGGCTCGGCGCGCGCCACCGGTGTCCGGTTCGAGAACATCGACATCGAGAACCTGAGCTTCACCAACGACCACAACCGCACCTGGCTCGCGCTCTGGACCGGCAACACGCTGGGCGTCGGACCGGTCAGGGACGTCACGCTTTCGAACATCAAGGTACGCAACGCCGGCGTCACAACCGCCCGGATCAACGGCCAGCCGGGTGCGCCCATCAGCGACGTCGTGCTGCGCCACGTGCTGATGCCCGGCAACTCGGCGCCGGCCACGACTCTGGAGCAGATGAAACTGACCAACCTGTCCGATCACGGGACGATCACCATCGAGCCCTAGGCAGCTGATGTGCCCTGAGGTCCATCGGCCCAGGGCCATCGGCGCATCGGCACACGCAGAGGACGTTCGCCCGCGTCCCGGTACGGAAGGGCAGGCCGAGCAGGTTCGCCGTGGCATGCAGCCGCACTGTCAGACGTCTGGTGATGCCTGTTCGGGTGTGGGCGGGCCGCCGAAACCGTGCGCGGACAGGTCGAACCAATTTCCTTCCGGGTCCATGGCGCGGTACTCGGCGAAGGGGCGGGTGGTGTGCCGTTCCGCCGGTTTGAGAGCGCCGGCCGATTCCAGCCTCTCGGAAGTTTCGGCCGTGTCCTCGACGTGGAATCCGAAGTGGTTCATGCCCACGGGCGTATCGCCGTCAAGTTGATGACTGAGCAGTGCGAGCGAGAAGTAACCGTCGCTGAGGAAGCAACTACCGTCCGGGTCCCGGTGGAACACTGTCATGTCGAAGACGTCGGAGTAGAAAGTGGCGAGCGCTTCGGGGTTGCGGACCACGATGGCCAGATGACGTAGCGCGGGCTTGCCCATGATTGTGCCCTTCTTCGTGGCTGGGGTGCGAGGACCTATGCCCCAGGTGTGTCGGTGGTGGACAGCGGCACCATGTTGTGGAATGCCGTGATGCTCCATTGGCCTGCGCCGGCATCGAGTTCCACCACCGCAAGGGCATGTGTCCTGGCCAGGACCGTCCCGTCGGCACCGGTAATTTCGGACTCGGCGTTCACTGTGGCGATGTCATCGCGAAGGTAACGGATGTCGCGGACGCGGGCCACGAGAGTCGAGCCTCGGTAAACGGTCCGGAAGAGAGCCTCATGTCCTGCCGCTATACCGACGCGACCTGATGGTTTGTCTCCTCTGACCGTGGTGAAGTCGCAGTCCTCCGCGAAGTTGGCGGCGAATCGGCCGGCATCACCTTTGGCCCAGTGCTCGGCCATGGAGGCCCACAGTGTTCTGATGCGGTCGTCGTTCGTCGGAATGGTCAAGCCGTTGCCTCCATCTCACGGGCCATGGTCCGTACACGCAGGGGAAGTTCACGGCAGCCGGACTCGAATTGGCCGAGCGGCGGCGGCGCCCAGGCACCGAGCGCGTGGTACAGCACCCCGCCCCGCCGTTCGAGATAGCAGATGATGTTGAGTGGCCAGGCAGTCGATGTGAAGACGTACTGATCCATGGCTGTGGGGTGCTCGCTCAGGGCCGTGGTGCGCTCGAGTGGAGGCCCAATGCGATGCCAGTCGGGATGCATGTGTATGGATCCCAGCAGCTCCAGGCCGGCCGCTTCCGCCTCCTGTGAGGCGCGCAGAAGGTCGCGGGAGTCGACCCACCACCCGCGGGTCTCGTTCTCATAGGCGGGCCCGTACTTGGGCACGATCGACTCGGCGAACTCCTGCCGTGCCGCCGGGTCATGGGTCCGCGCGTTGGCGGCGAACACGACGTGCTGAGCGTGTATCACGGTCTCCTCCGCAGTGCCCACGAGGAGTGCGAAGCAGGGCAGCGGCGACTGGGGGGTGATCTGGTTGTACTTGTCGACAGCGGCGATCAGAAATGCGGCGAGCGCTCGATCGTCGACCAGGACGGTGGGGGGCGCACATGCGTGCTCGTCCGTTAAGTGCATGACAAGGAGACTCCACTGGGGGGCGGCTCGGCCGAGCCGGCAGGTTGTGCTCCTGTCCGGCCTGGTCGCGAAGTCTCGGCATGCTATGCGAGAAGTTCTTGAGAGTTCAAGAGTATGGAGGTTTCCGGCCTGTGCGGGGCGGGCGGCTTAGGGCCTGTTGTTTGGATCAGGCCGGATCAGTGAGCGGGGTCTGGTGCGTGCGAGCCCGGCAAGATCCGAACGACAGGCCCTAGGGGGTACCGGAGCCGGCCCGCTCCAGGGCGGCGGAGTCTTGCCGCACACGCGAATCTCGTCAACCTACGGGATTGCAGGGGACGCCCGCACTGCCTGCCGCTTTGCGGGCGCACCCCGGCAACTCGTGAGATCCACGCCTGCTCGGACATCCGTTCTGACGGCGGGTGGCGCTCAGGTAGGGTCCGCGTGCGCGCGGCTACTGTGGCCGCGGCGTATGCAGCCCGGGCGACGGTGTCTCAACTACGGGGGAATCTGGTGGGTTTCATCTTTCATGTGCTCTTTCCGCTGATCATCATCATGTTGATCTGGGCTGCGTACGCGCTCATACGCAGGACCAAGGAGCGGCGTGCGGCCTGGGAGAGCGGGCTGACCGCCCGGGCGCGCGTCGTGCGCGCCTATGTCAGGGTCCAGATGGTCAACAACGTGGCCCGGCGCATCCAGTATCACGAGTACGACTTCGTCACGGCGGACGGGCGGCCGGTCCGCTTCGAGGAAGCCGGCGGGCCGTCGAGCCGGGGCGAGGGCGACGAGACGGTCGTGTACTACACGAGCGAGCAGCCCGAGACTGCCACCGCGTCGGAGCCTGTGCCCGGCAAGGACATGGCGGGGGCCGTACTCGGTGTTGGCATCATCGGTGTGGGTGTCGTCATCCTCCTCAACGTGATGATCAAATACGGCTGAACGCGATCGGCCCCGACACCCTCGTCCCGCGGCCGCCGAATTTGGACAGCAGGGGGTTGGCGGAGAATGCCGGTATGCCATCCACCTCTCCCGCGTCCCGCCTGGTGGCTGCGGCTCCCTGGGCTCGGCTCCGTCTCTCGGACTTCGCCAGCGCGGCCCGTCTCGTCCATGAAGTCCCTCAGCCTTTCATCGTCCTGCAGCCGGCCACGCGTCCCATGGCCGTCGAGTCGGAATGCGTGGCGGGTCGGCGGGCTGGGCGCCGCCGCAGTTTCGGACGCCGGTCGGGTGCTCTGCTCAGACGACCGGCTGGCCGATGCCCAGCATGTTTCCCTCGCTGTCACGGAACCAGGCAGCGCGTTCACCTCGTGCGCCCTTGCTCGGGTAGCTCCCCTCGATCTCGGCGATCCCGTCCCTCGTTCGAAACCCAGGTACGTCGACCTCTTCGAACACCAGTAAGCCCTGAGCCCATGAGGGTCATTGCACCCTAGGACTCCCCGGCGCGGAAGCCGGTGACCCGAGAGCCGGCAACACATTGCCCAGGTTCTGCTAAAGGTTGTCTCGTACGGCCGTGGTCGCTGCCGTTGGCGGACCGGGTGCTGCTGGACGTCCGTCAGGGCCCGACGGCGCTCGCGATCGTCGATCCGGACAGGGAACTGGAGAAATCACATGCGCGCCAACCGCATCATGGCGAACCTTCGGGTGGCCGACGTCGACGCGGCGAAGAGCTTCTACACCGACTACCTCGGGCTGAGCACCGAGGAGTTCAACATGGGGTGGGTGGCTCGCTACACCTCCCCCGAAACCGGGGCGAACATCCAGCTCGTCACGCGTGACGCCACCGCATCCGAGGACTCGGTCGTCTCCGTGCACACGGACGACGTTGACTCCGCCTACGCGGAGGCGCAGGAACTGGGCTTCGAAATCGTACGCCCGCTGACGACGGAAGCCTGGGGCGTGCGCCGGTTCCTCGTCCGGGCACCGGACGGCAACGTCGTCAACATCGTGCACCACCGGGACTGAGCCCTTGCCAGAGGCGCTGGCCGGCCACCCGCTACGACGAACTCGCCTGACCGTCCGTGGCGGCGTCGTACTGAAGGAGTGGTGCGGGACCCGGAGCCTGCCCGGTCCCGCACCGTGCGGGCCGCTACAGCGCTCGGGCGAGCGCGATCGCGCCCTGGAGGCGTTCCCCCGCCTCGTAGACCATGTACTGCACCCCGTCCTGTGTGCCGAACGAGGGTGCCGCGACGCGTCCGTTGTCCGGCGCGCCATTCATGGAATTGTGGAAGACGCCCAAGTGGCTGCGTCGGGAGAAGTCGTTGCCGACCTCGGTGATCATGAGGTCGCCGCCGCTGCCCTTGTCCTTGTTGTAGACGACGTACGCGCTGCCGTTTCTGGTCAGCAGATGCGGGCCGCCGATGTTGACCGCGCCGACGTCGGAGTGGCGGACCAGCGGTTGCCGGTCGAATGTGAAGGTGCGGCCGTCGGGCGACCAACCCCAGCAGATGTCACGGTGGTTGGTCGTGTTGTTGAGCATGAACAGCATCACGTAGCGGGCGCCCTTGGACGGCAGGTCGTGCCGGAAGACGCGGGCGTAGGAGGTCTCGGTGGTGCCCGAGGGCATCATCGATGTGCTGAGCACGACCTTGTCGTACGTGAAGTGGATGCCGTCCTTGGAGCGGGCGAGACGCGTCGTGGTGTTCTCGCCGTGGAAGTACAGCCACATCTCCTTGGCGTCCTCGTTCCACAGGACGTGCGGGGACGACACATGGCTGACCCGGTAGTGGGGCTGCCAGTCGTTGGAGACGATCGGGTTGGCCGGGTACTCCGTGTACGGGCCCTCCAGCGCGTTGCTGTAGGCGAGGCAGATGCCGCCGGGGGCGTCGTGGGGCGCGTAGTAGAGGTAGTAGCGGCCCAGCGAAGCCGGGACGCGGCCCGAAGTTCCCCTGATACAGGGGAAGATGATCTCGCCGGTGGGGTTGTACCGCAGCTGAGAGGGCGTCAGCAGCGTCTTGAGATAGCGGTAGTCGGGGAATCCGCCGGGGGCGGCGGCCGCGGTTCCCCCGGTCGTGCCGCCGATGGCGAGGACCGTGACGGTGGCGGCCGCACCGCGCAGAATGTGGCGGCGGCTGGGCTGTTGGGGCTCGTGCATGTCGTGACTCCGTCCCGGGAGCTGATGCCGGCAATGGGGGTGTGTCAGAGATAGGTGGCGGCGGTGACGCAGAACCCGCCGAGCGCGACGGCCCACACGTACGGAAGGGTGCGCAGCATGACCTGTTGCGGTGTCACCCCCGAGTACTGGGCGCTCCACACCGTCTGCGTACTGGTGGGGTCGGCGACGCCGAAGACCTGGTTGTAGGAGGTGGCGAGACCGAGCACGGCGGTGGCCGGGTAGATGCCGGCGGCGATGAGGACGCCGGCGATGCCCGCGCCGAGGCCGAAGACGTTGAGTGGGCCGCGGTAGAGGCAGAGCGGCACCAGCACGGTGAAGACGAGGACGAACAGCACCGCGTTCTGCGGGCTGACGGCCTTGACCAGCGGCTCGAGCGCCTCGACCGCGCCCGGCAGCTTCACCGCGGCGAGCAGGATGCCAATCGCGATGAACAGGGCGATCGGCGGGGCCGCGATCTCGAAACCGCCGTACAGCGTTCGCAGGAGCCGCTTGTTCATCTCGCGTGGCCGGGTCGTGGTCACCAGGGCGTAGAGCACACCCGCCAGCAGGGACGGGATGATGGCCACCTCGAGGCCGAGGGCGAGAACCAGCGGCACGACCGGTGTCAGCAGCGCGTACCAGGGCGCGTCCCCGAGGTGTTCCCGGCGCGAACGCGGCTTGGCGGCCGGGGACTTGATCGACCAGGCATGCTCGACGCCCCGGCGGCGCGACTCGACGAGGACGAAGGCGACGGCAGCGACCAGGGCGAACGGGAACAGCTTCACCATGAAGCCGCGAACGGTCGGGACCGGCAGTTCGAGCGCTGTGGAGAAGAACTGCCAGATCGGCAGCTCGAAGGGAATGCCCACGGCGATGCCCATCAGGATGGTGCCGGCCGCGGTGACCTTGGGGATGCCCACGGCGATCATGGCGGGAATGCCGATGATGCCGGCCAGCATCGCCGCCGGCGCGGAACCGGTCACGGTGCCGACCAGGGCGGAGACCGCGAGGACGCCGAGCGCGACCACGGTCGGCCGGTCACCGCCGAATTCGACGATCTTCCGTACGAGTGTGCCGGCGATACCGGTCTCGTCGAGCAGCTTGCCGAGCCAGGACCCCAGCAGCACCGCGATCATCGTCGCGGCGAGGGCCGGGGCGCCCTCCTGAAGGACCGTGTCGAGGATGCTTTCCCTGCCGGTGAGCGGGGCGCCGGAGACGAAGGCGATGACGACGGCCAGCAGAACGAGGGCGAAGGCCGTGGGGAGCTTGCGGGCGAGCATCGCGGCGACACCGGCCGCCATGACGATCAGGATGACGATGCCCATGGCGGTCAGTTCTCTCTTCCGTTCGAGGCGAGGGCGGCGGTCAGCAGGAGCGGGCTGCGGCCGAGTCCGCAGACGGTGCGGGCGTGCGCGTGGGCGGCGATCTCCTCGGCACCGGCGACATGGCCGAGGAGACGGTGGCGGCCGATCCGCAGCACGACATGCCCCAGGGACCTCTTCAGCGCGGCCTTGGCCGGTCCGTGGTGGAGCTGTTCGTGCACGGCTTCGTGGGCGAGGGCGGCTGCGCGCACCGAGCCTTGCGGGTACCAGTGGCGCCAGCCCCGCTGTTCGATCAGCGCTTCGGCGAGGGCGAGGGTGTCGGTGTAGAGCTCGACGGTCGGGACGGGCCGTGAGGTGTAGCGGGCCAGCAGGCCGAGTTTCAGGCCGCCGTCACAGTCCACGACTCGGGCGCGGGCCGGAGTGGCGGGTATCGCGGCCCCGAATTTTTCGGCGGCGCATGCCCAGGCGCGCAGCAGCGCCCGGTCGCGCCCCTCGTGCGTAGGCGTCGCGGCGAGGAAGTCGGCGGCGAGGTCGATGTCGTCGGCTGCTTCCAGCCGGGAGATCGCATCCGGTGCGGCCAGGCCCGCCGCGCTCGCGCCGGGCGTGGTCGTCTCCGTCGCTGTCCTGTGGCGCGCGGTCATGTCCGCACCTCCAGGACGGCGACGACGGGCTCGTCCGCGGGCCGGTCACGCAGCTCGCTGCGGGCGAGGGCGAGCAGCGGTTCGGGGTCGAGTACGCCGGAGAGATCGGCGATCCTCGAGCCGAGCAGCAGCCGGACCGCCGGAGCGCGTACTCCGCCGTCTCCGTACGAGGTGGTCTCCCGCACCAGTGCGGCCAGCACGTCACCCGCCCGGCCCACGGTGGTGGACTCCACCTGTGCGTCCGCCACATGGAGCCTGACGACACCGTCGGCGTCGACGACCCGTACGGGACGGCGCGTGGCGCGGAACCGGCGGCGCGACTCGGCGCCGTACACCGTATGAGCGGGGGTCCCGGCCAGTTTCCGGACCGCGGACGGGTCGGTCCTGAGACTGGCCGCCGCCGTGCGCAACCGCTCTGCCTCGTCGGCCCGGTGCGCCCGGTCCTGCGTGCGCAACTCGGTCGCGCCGGTGGCGACGGCCCGCACGGTACTGGTCTGCGGATCGACGGTGACCTCGACCTCGACCCCGTCCGCGGCGGCGCCCTGGGCGATGACGGCTGCCTCCGCCTCGGCCCGTACGGCGAGTATCTGCTCCTGGCCGGCGCCCGGGATGATCCGCTCGACCTGCTCGCGGACGAGCGCGAGGGCGACGCCGATGGGGCTGATGACCTCGTTGTGGCGTGCGATTCTGCCCTCCATTGCGCCGGCGGCGGCCAGATGCGGGGTCACGCTGGCCGCGCCCCCTCCCCCGCCCACGAGAACCGCGGTGTCCTTGTCGAGCCGGTACTCGCGGATCATCGCGTCGACAACGGCGCGGACCTGTGCCGTACCCGCGTCGAGGATGCGGGCGGCAGCCGTCGCGACGTCGAGGCCGAGCCGGGCGGCGAGCGGAACGAGCGCCGCCTTGGCGACCTCCTGGTCGCAGCGGGCGAAGTCGCCTTCGGGGACCCGGCCGAGCGCATTGGCGGCGCAGGTCATGGTGACCGCGTAGCGCCCGCCGGCCGCGTCGAGCACGGCGTAGTCCGCGGGGTCGCCGTCCATCGGCCGGACTGTGGTGACGCTTGCGTCGCGCAGGTCGTCGAGCGTGGCGTAACAGGCATACGACAGACCGGCGATGTGCGCGCTGCGTGGCCCGACCCCGGTGATGCTCCCCTCGCTGATACGCACCATCGATCCGCCGCCGACGCCGACGGTCCGTACGTCCAGGGCGTTCAGGTACGACTTCTTGCCGAGGACGGTGGCGTGCCGGACGGCGACCTTTCCGCGCCGTACGACGCTGATGTCGGTGGAAGTGCCCCCGGTCTCCAGGAACACGCCCTCGCTGATCCGTTCCTGCATCAGTGCACCCGCGACGCCCGCCGCAGGTCCCGACAGCACGGTCAGCAGGGGTCTGCGCCGCATCTCGTCGAGCGACATCACTCCGCCGTCGCAGCGCATCACCATCAGCGGGGCACCGACACCGGCCTTGGTGACGGAGGCGTCTACGAGGTCGGCGGTGGCCAGCATCCGCGGCAGGATCGCCGCGTTGACGACGGCGGTCCGGGTGCGCTTGTGCAGCCCGTACAGCGAGGTGATCTCGTGCGCGGCGGTCATCGGCAGGCCGTGGGCGCGTGCGCTCTCCAGCACGGCCGTCTCCCCCTCGGGCCGGTCGACGCTGAACGGCTCGCTGGCGACGAGGACATGGGCCCCCTCCTGCACGACCGCGTCGACGGCGGCCCGGACCGCGCCGGTGTCTTCGGGGTCGGCGACGTGGGCATAGGCGAGCGGAAGTCTTTTGCCGGGGGTGAGTTCGAGCTTGCGCAGTGCGGAGAGCCGGCGGGTCAGGAGAGCGCCGGGGCCGGTCCCGATGCCGATCAGGCCGACGGTGGCGACATCACCCTCCAGCAGGGCGTTGGTAGCCTGGGTCGTGCCGTGGGCCAGGAAGGCGATGTCCTGCGGGGCGTGTCCGGTCTGCTGGAGCAGCCGGTCGAGCGCTTCGACGATGCCGTGCGCGACGCCGTCCTCGTGATGGTGGCTGGTGGGGACCTTCACCTGTCCCAGAAGTTCCAGGGTCGCGGCGTCGACGGCCACGGCGTCGGTGAAGGTTCCGCCCACGTCGATGCCGACGCGGATGCGGTGGGTGGTCATGGTTGTGCACCTCCTTGTGCCGGTCGGCGCGATGCGCGGGCGGGCCGGGTGGGACAGGTGGAGCTGTCCCGCCAGGCGGTCCGCCGCGCACGCCCCGTCGGATGTTCAGTAGCCGCGTACGTCGGGCCAGTGACGCTGGACCCCGTCGCGGTCGAGCAGCCTTGCGAACTCCTCGAACCTCTTCTCCTCGGACTGGACCTGGTGCGGTTCGACTCCCTCGGCCAGACAGTGGGCGGCGAGGGCGCCCGCGACCTCGCCGGCGTTCCACTCCACCGGGTGAAGCCGGTAGCAGCCGTTGGTGATGTGGGTGGTGCCGATGTTCTTGCCGGCGGGCAGGAGATTGCGGACACGGCGCGGGAGCAGCGCGCCGAGCGGGATCTCGAAGGGCACGGAACCGATGTCGATGTAGTTGTCGCCCCCGGTGGAGGGGTGCAGATCGATGCGGTAGCTCCCGACGCCCACCGAGTCGCGGTGCCGCGTGCCGCCGTACGGCCCAACGAGGTCGGTGGCGACGTCGTGTTCGGTGACGGTGGTGACGGCCTTGATGCGGCGGGACTCGCGCAGATACGGGGACTTCGCGAGGCCGTCGGCGGTGCCGGTGACGTCCGGACGGATCCGCAGCCCCGGGAAGCCGGTTCCGCCGTCCTGGCGCGGGGCCTCGGTCTGCAGCCAGTACACGAGGGACAGCGACAACTGCCGTGCCTCGTGCAGCGCTTCGGCCTCCTGGCCGATGAAGGGCTTGAGCCAGTAGTCGTTCAGCGGCCAGTTGACGAGGGTGATGTCCGAGTCGAAGGCACCGGGGCGGTGCAGTTTGCGGGCGAGGATCCGGCGGAAGCCCCACAGCTCTTTGTCGCCCGCGTCCGCACTCTGGTCGGCGGTGACGTCGAGCGGATCGAGGGCCGGGTTCGGCACGAACGTGCGCGGAACCGGCTCCAGGGCGCGCGGATCGGGGGCCTCGAAACCGAGCAGGGGTCCCGGCCAGAAGCCGGGCCGGTAGGAGCGCCAGAAGTCGTAGTCGGCGGGGCGGTCGATCGTGTGGTCCTGGCCCTCGTGGTGCGAAAGCGCGAAGCAGACCGTGATGCCCTGCTGATTGAGGGGATCGGCGTCGTCGGGAGCGTGCGGTTCGTCGAACTCGGCACGAGACTCGGCGCCCACCGCGTGTTCCACTCCGGCGAGTTCGAGCAGTTCGCCCGTTTCGGTGGCGTCGATGACATACCGGGCAGAGACCGTACGACGGCCGCCCTCACGCAGGTCGTCGAGTGTCACGGAGCGTACGACATCGTTGTCAGCCACGGCGGCGACGGGCACGTGCTCGGTGAGAAGAGTGAGCCGGCCCGACGCCCGGTGGGGCGCGAGCATCGACTCCAGCACGGCCAGGGCCGCTCGCGGCTCATGGCAGAGCTTGCTCACCCGCCCGGCGCCCGGGTTGAGCCTCGTCAGCGCGAGCGCCTCGGACCGCAGGGGATACCACCGGCGGTAGTACTCGCGGATCCCCTCGCGCAGGGCGCGATAGCTCGCCGTGGTGCCGAACTGCTCGACCCAGGGGTGCTCGTCCGGCGGCACGGCCTGGGAGGTGAGCTGTCCGCCGATCCAGTCGGTCTCCTCCGTGAGGACGACGGTGCGGCCGGCCCGGCAGGCGGCGAGTGCCGCTGCCACACCTCCGAGTCCGCCGCCCACGACGAGGATGTCCGGTTCGGGTATCACGTATCTCCTTGTACGGGTTCGGCGCTGCGTGCGGTTCAGTTCCGTTGTCGGTGCGGTTCGTTGTCGGTTCGGTTCGTTGTCGGTTGAGTCCGGTTGCTGGTTCAGGTGGTGACGGGTGGCGGGCCCGCGGTGGCGCCCGGCCGGAAGAGGCAGGTCACCAAGGGTTCCTCGGCGTCCTCCCCCGCCACGAGGGCGGCGAGCGTACGGACGGCCGCCGCGCCCAACTCCGGGCGCGGTATGTCGAATCCCGTGGGCTGCGGCCCATCTGCCAGATCGGCCGGCGGGCTGCCCAACAGCGCAAGGGAGACGTCACGCGGGCTGTCGAGCCCGGCCTCACGGACGGCGTTGCACAGCGCTCGCCAGGCCGCTCCCGTGTCGGTCTCCTCGGCGACGAAAGCGGTGACGCCGTCCCTGAGCCACTCGCGCAGCCGCCCGGCGGTCAGCTCACGCTCCGGGTCCGCCGAGCGGAAAACGGCCGCGGGGCCCGCGGGCAGCCCGGCGGCTTCCATGCCCTTGAGGAAGCCGTGCTCGCGGTCGGTCGAGGCCGGCGCGTCATCGTCCTCGCGCACAAGGACAATCCGCCGGTGTCCCGCCCGTGCGAGGTGGTCCACGACCTCACGGCTGGCGCTGACGTAGTCGGCGCCGACCCAGGCGAGGCCCTCCAGTTCGTCCCTGCGGCCCAGGTGGACCACGGGATATCCGTCGGCCACCAGCCGCCGCAGTTCGTCGGCGGGTGCGTGGCGGCCGAGGAAGAGACATCCGTCGGCGAGCCTGACGCGGCTCAGCGCGTCCGGTCCTCCCGCCCCCGCGCCGCCGCTGCTGGACCCGGTGAAGAGCACCAGGTCGTAGCCACACGCCGCGGCCTCCTGCTCGACACCGACCAGGAAGGGGTAGTACGAGTGCTGCACATCGGTGGGAAAGGTGGCGGTGAAGCTGAAAACGCCGAGCAGGTTGTTGCGCGCCGCCGCGAGCCTGCGGGCCGCAGGGTCGGGTACGTACCCCAACTCGCGGGCGGCGTCGAGCACCTTCTGCCGGGTCTCCTCCGAAATCGTCGCGCCCTGCTTCTTGTCCGCCAGTACCAGCGACACCGTGGCCTGCGAGACACCGGCCAGCCGTGCGACCTCGGCCTGCCGCGGCCGTGACGTACGGCCCGTGGGTGCGGGCGCACGGCCGGGCCTGGAACGCTTCCGGGGTTCCTCCACCCTTGCTCCTCCTCGTCGTTAATGCGTATTACTAATGCGCATTAACGAGTACTGTGAGGGCCCTCCAGTCCTCGGTCAAGGGGTAGGACACGACTTCCCCGGGCCCTTCCCCTTCGCCCATCCGATCGCGTTCCCGGACCAAAGGCGGTGCTGCATGGCCCAGTTCGACGTTCCCCTCGACGAACTCCGCACCTGGCGCAGCCGATCCGTCGAGCCCTCGGACTTCGACCGGTTCTGGGCACAAACACTGACGCAGGCGCGAACACACGAACTCGACGCCCGCTTCCACCCCGTGGACACGGGCCTGATGACCGTCGATGTGTACGACACGACCTTCGCCGGCTTCGGCGGCCACCCCGTCAAAGGCTGGCTGGTCCTCCCCGCCGGGACGAGTGAAACGCTGCCCGTGGTCGTCGAGTTCGTCGGCTACGGGGGAGGCCGCGGCCTCCCCCACACGCATCTGCTGTGGGCATCAGCGGGCTTCGCCCACTTCGTGATGGACACACGCGGCCAGGGCAGCGGCTGGGCCGCCGGGTCGACAGCGGACCCGGTGGGCAGCGCACCGGCCTATCCCGGTTTTATGACCAGGGGCATCGAGGATCCCTACGCCTACTACTACCGGCGGGTGTTCACCGACGCGGTACGGGCCGTGGAGGCAGCCCGGTCCCACCCGCGCACGGACGCGACACGCACGGCGGCGGTGGGGGTGAGCCAGGGCGGCGGGATCACACTGGCGGTGGGCGCGCTCGTGCCGGACCTGGTGGCGATCGCGCCGGACGTCCCGTTCCTGTGCGACTTCCCACGGGCCACCACGATCACGGACCGCGCACCGTACCGGGAGGTGGGCCACTATCTCAACACGCACCGGGGCAGTGTGGAACGGGTCCGGAGCACGCTGGCCTACTTCGACGGTGTGCACTTCGCGGCCCGGGGGCGAGCGCCGGCGCTGTTCTCGGCGGCCCTCGAGGATCTGACGTGCCCGCCGTCGACGGTGTTCGCGGCCTTCAACGCCTATGCAGGCCCGCACAAGGCGATCGAGGTCTACGACTTCAACGGCCACGAAGGCGGCGGTCCGCATCAGCAGGCGGTTCAACTGCGGTGGCTGGCAGGGCGCGTGGCGGCGGACTCCAGAGGGTCTCCTGGATACGACAGACCCACTTGAAAGCCGACCGCTTCCTCGCCTGCACCAGCATCGCCTGCACCTTCATCTGCTACGGCGTGGCACCGCACACCACCAGGACGGGACCCATACCGGCCCGCCAACCCGCGGCCCGGCCTCCTCAACACCGCAGACCAGACCTGCTGGAACACCGTGCGCCCGCTCCTGCTGCCCTGACCCGTCCGATCCCTCTGGGGCAGCCCGGCCGACAGCGGCTCCCGAAACTCATCAACATCGACCTTCCGCCGAGCATGCAGCACGGTCGGTGCTCGGGGTGCCCGGTGGAACCACCCGCAAGCGCCTTCCACCAGTCTCGTGGGAAGCACGGAGCTGCGGCACATCGTCGTGGTACCTGTCCACGAGCGAAAGGCACTGCACTACCTGAGGCCCGTCGACCGGCCGGACATACCCACCGGCGAACCAAGAACCTCGTCCACCCCGGTCGCTTGGGCCCTTCGGCCCAAGGGCGTCAAACTGTCAGTAGGCCCGCCGGCACCGAGCGAAGGACGACATTATGAGCGAGAAGGCCCGGAAACTGTTCGATGCACTCGATCTCAACCAGGACGGCACGCTGACACTCTTCGAGGTCGTCGCGGCCATGCGCACGAAGGGCCCTACCCTCGCCGCCAGAGGAGATCTGCCGTTCTGGGGCGTAGGGGACGCGGACGCTTCCGCGGCCCTCTTCGACGCCGCCGACCAGAACGGAGACAAGGTGCTCACGTACGAGGAGTTCGCCACGGTGGTCGACCGCCGCTTCGGCTGGTAGCCACGACGCGTCGCGCCCGTGTGAAGGCTCGATACATCACGTAGGCGGCCCGCAACGGTGGCCGAGCAGCTGGCTTCGACGCGGAATCAGGCGTCGCGGAGGCCATCGGTGCCAACCCGGAGGCCCTCAAGACTGCTGCTGGCTTCGGCCGGCGGGAACCGCGTGCCCGTGATCGCCAAGCTGGTGGCGGCCGGCGAGGACACCGTGCGCGACATTCATTCACCCCTTCAACGAGATCGTTCAGGCCTTGTCTGGACCCTCAGTGGACGGGAGGCCGTCCCCACCTGCTCAGTCCTGACGACGAGGGTGCCCATCTCGTCTCTTGCCCTGGCTGGTTCGGGCTCGCGCCGCACTCCACGGCCTGGCTCCGTCCTCAGCCGGCGATGAGGTCGAACTCATTGCCTTCAGGGTCGGCGAACGTCGTCTAGCGGGCGGAGCCCCTCCGACGAGCCACGAACGGTGCCAGGTGCGTAACAACTGTCGCCCCTGGTGGCCCTTGGGGCGTAAGTGGCTGGTGGGGCGGGTCATCATGTTGGCGGTTGACTCGCGCGGACCTCCGCGGGATGGACGCCGACCAGTCGATTCTCACGGGGGAGACTTCTCGATGCCCACACGCCCTGCTGCTCTTGCCGCCGCCGTCGGCTGCCTCATCATGGCCACTGCCTGCGGAGGCGGCGGGACGTCCTCGGCGACGCAAACGACCTCGCCGTCCCAGTCGAGCGCATCGCCGACCGCCGTCGTATCGCCGCCCGTCGCCCCTCCGTCCCATGTCGACAACGGCACGACGCTGCGATCGCCGGCCGCGGGGAAGAGCGCGGTGGTCGAGATACCGCACCCCACGGGGAGCGGTTACCTCAAAGCCACGCTCGTCGGTGTCACCAAGGGCTCGTGGAAGGACATCCCCGGCCACGATCCGGACAACCCGGACAACGACAAGCTGACTCCCTACTACGTGACGTTCGAGTTCACGAATGTCGGTGGCACAGGCATTCGCCGGGGGCGAGTCAACGCTGCGACGCAGCTCCAAGTCGTCAGTCGTCATGAGGGCTTGATGCTGGCCACCTCCGACAAGTTGATGTCGGACAAGCAGATGGAGCATTTCGGCCCGTGCACCCGACCGGCAGGGGACTCCGAGATCAAGATCGAGCCGGGTCAGACCCTCCGCGAATGCCGCGCGTTCGCGACGGAGAACTACGAACCTCCCCTCGCCGCCGTGATACTCCCGACCTTGGACATCAACGCCGCCAACATCAACGTCACATGGATGCTGCGGAAGCAATGACCTGACTGGTGCGCCGCGTTCGGGATCAACCGTCACTCAGTACAGCCGTGCGTACGCGCCCCAGCCCGTACCGATCGTCACCGTCGCCCCGAACCCGCCCGCGGCGTTGCCCTCGTTCCGCAGCAGCCTGCCGTCCGCGTGCCGCGACACCAGGTCCGGGTAGCCGTCCCGGGTCACATCACCGACCACCATCATCTCCCGGCGCCCGGCACCCCAGTCCCGGAGGAGCAGCTTGCGGGGAAGGAACTTCCCGCCCCCGAGGCCGTCGTAGCGCCAGACCTCGCCGCCGCTGTCCCTGGCCACCAGATCGCCGATACCGTCACCGGTCAGATCGGCCGCGCCCATGATGGTGTAGCCGTTCCAGCCGGATCCGATCAGCACCGGCCTGCCGTAGCCGGTCACCCCCGCATTGCCGGGGTACAGATAGAGACGACCGGTCGACGCCTGCCGCGCGATCAGATCGGGCGTCCGGAACACATCGTTGTCGGCCGCCGGGACGATCGCATCGAAACCACCCCAGCCCGCGCCCACCAAGGTGCGCGGAGTGGTCGGGGTGACACGGTTGCCGCAGCCCGGGGCGTACCGCCAGAGGTTGCCGTCCGGGGTACGGGCCACCACGTCGCCGCAGCCGTCACCGGTCAGGTCCCCCGCGGAGACGAAGCGGGTGAGCGGGTCCCAGCCGGTGGAGGTCCACGAACCGCTGTCCCTGGAGAGATGGTGGATGGCGAGCTTGCCGCCGGTCGTCATGGAGAACATCTCGCCGTAGCCGTCGGCATCGGTGTCCCGGAACGCGCTGCGTCCGCCACCGTCCCTGGTCAGCGACAGCGAACCGCTCGTCAGGTCCCGTTCCCCGGTGCCGTCGCCCGCGTCGACGCTGAGCGTCCAGGTGTACGCGCCGCCGGGCACCGGGGAGCCGTTGGAGTCCGATCCGTTCCAACCGGCCCGCACCGAGGCGCCCTCCCGGTCCCGGCCACGGATCTCCTTCACCACGTTGCCGTACGGATCCTTGATGGTGACGGTCCAGGACGCCGCGGGACGGCTGAGCCGCCAGTCGCCCTGCCAGGGGCCGAACCCGGCCTCGGGCGCCAGGTCGGTCACCACGACCGGCTGGCGCGGCACGGTCACCGGCCTGATGTGGATCCTTCCTTCGGTGTCGGTGAACGCCACATGACCGCCGAACCGGTCGACGTCCCAGGCTCCCGCCGACACATCGGAGGCGAAGGTCTGCTCCACATACGGGAACCCGCCGCCCTTGTGGAAGTCAACCAGCTCCATTCGGCGCGCCAACGGCTCGTGCCAGACCAGGAAGCCGTCACCCAGCCGGACGCCGTCCTGCGAAGGCACCGCGATGTTCTTCCGGGTCCTGAAGTCCCACACCCCTGCCTTGGTGACCCCCGCGCAGCGCCAGTACAGCCACCGCCCCACCACTTGCAGCTCGTCCGCCGTACATCCCATCCCGAGGTCGATGTCCGCGGACTCCGTGCGGGTCTTCAGCTCGAACGACCTGACCGTGCCGGGCCGTTCCCCCCGGGCCCACACGGTGGTACCCCACACGGACGCCGGACGGCCATCGGCTATGTACTGCGCGCCGGGGTCCCCGTCGAAGTCGCCCACACGGGTGTCGAAGCCGTCGTAGACGGCGATGTACCGCCCGGCCGCCGAGGTCACCCGGTCCTGCCGCCGCTCGGGCTGCAGCGTGACCTGCTTCGGTTTCCGCGTGCCGCCCACCGACTGGTCGACGCCCCACGGATCCTGATAGCCGATCCGGCCGTCGCCGAGCCCCCACAGCCGGGAGTCGAAGTCCGAGCAGAACTGCCCGGGCTCCTCGGGACACGGATAGTTGTTCCAGAAGTTGTCCACGACCAGGCGGCGCGGCCCGGCGGTCGGCGAACCGGTGACGGCGAGGTCGTACTCGTACAGGCTGCGCATGGGCTCGGATTCGGCCCAGCCGGTGACATGCAGCCGCCCACCGGCCAGCGCCAGGCCCTCGGGAGGGACGACACGGCCGCCCCTGATGCCCAGGGTGATGACCACGTCCTCGGCCGTCCCGGTGTCGGCCGTCCCGGCAACCGCCGTCCTGGCAACCGCCGGGATGGCCGACACCAGGGAGGCGCCCATGGCCAGCGCGGAGGCGATCACAAGAGTGGTGCGGGTTCTGCGTCCGGAGCTCTTCATCCCGATCCCCCATCGAGCGGTTCCGTCGTTTCGGTACGTACGACAGAGCGAACCGCCGATTGGTTGTACAGCGCCTGGAACTGAATCGGCACGTACGGCATGGGACGGCGACGGGACGCCCAGCGTGGCCCGCAAGCCATGGCAGGTTGGCGGCGCTGCCTGCGACCACGTCCCCGAACCCGACCGACAGCGGCCCGATGCGCAAGCTCTGAACCGCTGTCTACTCGGCGAGCAACGCCGCAAGACGGGCGGCCGTCCGCTCGCCCGCCCGCTGCTTGATCAAGCCTTCCTTGGCAGCCGCACGAAGCCTGACCTCCGAGCGGTTCTCCCCGCCCTTCGTCACCAGCGCAGTGACCACGACAGGGTTCATGCCGCCAAACCCACCGTCGGCAACCACACGGATCGTCTGTTGCTCCCCGCCAGGTTCAACAGGCACAGGATCGACTGTCCGTCCCGCCTGTTCGAGCAGTCTGGCGACGCGCTCGACGGCACCTTCGAATGGCAAGGGGACGACGAGGTCGATCTCGTGCACGTTCTTCTTCATCCTCTTGGCCACGAACCGGGTCAAGCGACCGCCGCCCCCAGCAAGAGCAGCCAGCCCATCGGCCAGAAGCTCGTCCTCACTCTGGTGCACTCGCCCTCCATCCCCCGCCTCAATCACTCCGATCCCCATGCAATCAGAAAGTTGAGCGTGAGGACGCCTTGTGCGGGGCGGTGGAGGCACCTTGGACCGGATCGCCCGGGCGGCGGCGAATACCTGGCAGGGCGCGCCTGGCGGGCGTACGGTCCGCTGCCGAGGAGCGAGCCCGATAGGGGCGCGCACCCTCGGCCGTGCGAGACAGCGCGATCGTGCTTGGGTCACTGAACTCGCCGGGGCTGAATCCTTGTTGCCGCTGCTCTTGGCTCCCTCATATCCTGGGTTTCAACGCGTCGAAGGAGACGAGTAGCGGCGGGATCACGCGAGCCGAGAGAGCTGCCGGTAGGTGTGAAGGCAGTCTCGCGCCCCTGGCGAAGACACTCCTGAGCGCGGGGAGGAACGGCCCTGCGGCCTAATGCCCCGCCGGCCGGCCCCCGTCATCGGGCACGAATGAGGCCGCCGCTGTCTGGCGGCGGCGAAGGCGTGGTGGCACCGCGAGTACCCTTCTCGCCCACGCTCCCAAGGGATCATGACGACGCCCCTGGGAGGGCTGCGATGATCCACACCACTAGCCGCGTATTGGTCTCTGACCTGCGAGAACACGTCGGCGAAACCGTTTCGATCTCCGGCTGGGTGAACACTCTCCGCCTCCAGCGCAAGATGCAGTTCGTCCTTGTACGGGACCACACCGGCATCGCCCAGGTGACCCACAAGCGCGACGACGGCGAGCTGGAAGAGCAGTTGGAGCACCTGACCACCGAGTCCGCTGTCCGGCTCGTCGGCCGCGTGGTCGACAACCCGATCGTGAAGCTCGGCGGCCTCGAGATCATCCCTGAATCGGTCGAGGTCCTGAACCGGGCCGAGACACCGCTGCCGATCGACGAGCACACAGGGATGGAGCAGCGCCTGGACTGGCGCTTCCTCGACATCCGCCGTCGCCCGGCGGCGCAGCTGATGTTCGCCGTGCAGACGACGTTCGAGCAGGGTATGCGCGAGTACGCGTACGCGCAGGGCTGCACGGAGATGCACACCCCGAAGCTGATGGGCACTGCCTCGGAGTCGGGTGCGGAGGTCTTCAAGCTCGGCTATTTCGACAGCTCGGCCTATCTGGCGCAGTCGCCGCAGTTCTTCAAGCAGATGGCGATCTCTGCGGGCATCGACCGGGTCTTCGAGATCGGTCCTGTCTTCCGTGCCGAGCCTTCGTTCACGTCCCGGCATGCCACCGAGTTCACCGGTGTGGATGCAGAGCTGGCGTGGATCTCGGACGTCGAGGACGTGATGGTGTTCGAGGAGGAGATGCTCGCTCACGCCCTCACCAAGGTCGCCGACGTGCATGGCGAGGCGGTCCGGGAACTGTTCGGCGTCGAGGTCGTGGTGCCGCAGACGCCGTTCCCGCGAATCACCATGGCCGAGGCCCAGCAGATCCTGCGGACCAAGGGCTGGGACACCGACGGTGTGAAGGAAGACCTCGACCCGGAGGGCGAGCGCGGTATTGCCGCGCACATCCGGGAGCGGACGGGGCATGAGTTCGTGTTCGTCACCCACTACCCGACGAGCATCCGGCCCTTCTATCACATGCGTCCCGCGGACCGGCCGGACCTCACCCTCAGCTTCGACCTGCTGTGGAAGGGCCTGGAGGTCACCACCGGCGCGCAGCGCGAGCACCGCTACGACGTGCTCCTCAAGCAGGCCGCGGAGAAGGGCATGAACACCGAGCCGCTGCAGGACTACTTGAACGCGTTCCGGTTCGGGTGCCCACCGCACGGCGGTCTCGGCATGGGGCTGGGCCGGGTGCTGATGGTGATGCTCGGCCTCAATTCGATCCGCGAAGCGACGTTCTTGTTCCGTGGCCCGAACCGGCTCACTCCATAGGGAGGTTCGTGGACTGCTGACGTTGCAAGGAGCAGCACATGACCAAGAAGTCCACCCTGGCGGCGCTCACAGCCGCCGCCTGCCTCGGCCTCACTCTCGCCGCACCGGCAGCCCAGGCGGCACCCCGGAACGCCTGGCAGATGCAGTGCACGGACAGCGCCAACAGCGTCCTGGTCACCGCCCAGACAGTCGGCAGCGGTGCGTCCACTGCGAAGTACGACGTCAGCCTGTCCACCTTCGACAAGAAGAACGACGGCCACGCCCCGTACGTGCGGCTCAAGTCCCTGAACAACCGGAGCCCCATCCCGCGATGCCGGGCGGCCAATTGCGCAAGCCCGCTCCTAGGAACGCGAACACGTTCGGTCCGGATCGGTTAACACCGCCGCCAAAGCGCACGGCCCCCGTTCTCCCGGCACCACCCGACAGACACAGGCGGCGCGGACCACACGCCGCTGTGCGCGGCCGACGCGGTTGAAGGACCCCCGGGACCGAATCCGGAGGCGGATTCCGCCAGATCGGCTCCGAGCCTGCTCTCTGGCCACGCGCACGGCGAGACCGCGGGGCCTCCGCACGTCGAGGCGCATGAAGCCGGAGAAGCCCTGCGGTGATCCCGCCGACCGTCCGCAGGCCGTCTCGCCGGCCGGATGCGACGGCCGGTCTCGTCACTGGCCCGGTGACGGTTGGGTTGCAGGGCCTCAGGTCGCCGTACCGCGTGGCCGAGTTGCCTCGTTGGGTGGGTATGGACACCGTCGGCGAGGATCTGATTCCGGTTCCCGATGACCGGCCAGCCGGTGACTGCTGGGTTGCTCCCCGGGTGCGTGACGAGGACAGCGGCTTGCCAAGCGGGCAACTACGGGAGGCTGATGCCCGGGCTCGGTGCGCAGCTGCGTTGAGTGAACGTTCCTCTGCGGTTTGGGTGGTCCCTCCGGGACTCCCTCCCCGTCCGGCAGGGCCCGCCGGGTAACCACATGGTCGGCCCCGCAACCTCGGCCGTAGGCCCCGTATACAACGTCAGTGGCTGGTCAGCACCATCCGGAAGCGGGCGGCGCCGGACATCATCTTTTGGTACGCCTCATCGGCCTGGTCCAGCGGCACGATCTCGGTCATCGGACGGATCCCGTGCAGGGCGCTGAACGCCATGGTGTCCTGCACGTCCTGCGCGGTGCCGGACGGGTGGCCGCGGATGATCCTGCCGCTCATGAGCAGCTGGTTCGGGCTGATTCCCAGCGGCTCGGCGTCCGCGCCGATGACCACCAGCTCGCCGCGGGGGCGGAGGCCTTCCAGAGTCGCCGTGGTGGCGTCGGAGTTGGCGGCGGTGGCCAGGACTACCCTGGCGCCGCCGAGGGACTGCAGCGCGTCTGCGACGGTGGTGTCCGCCGTGCTGTCGATGTAGTGGTGCGCGCCGAGTTGCTTGGCGAAGTCGGCCTTGTGGGATCCGCGGGCGATGGCCACGGTCTCGAAGCCCATGGCGGCCGCATACTTCACCCCCAGGTGGCCGAGGCCGCCGATGCCCAGTACGGCGACCAGATCGCCCGGCCGTGCGGAGCTGCGCCGCAGCCCGTTGTACGTGGTCACCCCGGCGCAGCCCAACGGCGCTGCATCGGTCGGCGCCAGCGCGTCGGGTATACGGGCCAGGGCATCGGCCGGTGCGATCACCGCCTCGGCGTAACCCCCGTCGTAAGCCCAGCCGGGGACCTTCAGGCTCTCGCACACGACGAAGTCGCCCTGTCTGCAGGGCGTGCAGTGGCCGCAGCTGCCGCCGAACCAGCCCACCGCCACCCGGTCGCCCACCTGCCAGCCGCCGTACGTTCCCTCGCCGAGCTCCTCGATGCGCCCGGCAATCTCGTGCCCGGGGACCAGCGGAAACCGGACGCCCGGCACCATGGCGTTCACGAAGACGGCGTCGCTGTGGCAGATGCCGCAGGCGTCCACGGCGATCCGTACGTGGCCGGGGCCCGGTTGCGGTACCTCACGCTCGACGACCTCGAACGGAGTGCCGACGGCGGCCACCTGCGCGACTCGATAGGTGCTCATCTGGATCTCTCCCGCTCAGCACGACGGGCCTCCCACAGCCAGCACACCAGCTCGGGCCCGATCACGCGGGCCGAGTCACATGAGCACCCGGCTGTCTCTCGCGAACCTTCGCCGACCACCCGAGTGGGTCAAGGACATCTAGTAGGCCTTCGCCACCGAGCCGGGCTGCCGGATGTCCCCCACACCCGGCAGCCCCCCTCTCCTAGGAGCCCTTGTAGGAACCGATCGGGGTCGCGGTTCCGCAGGACGAAGAGCCCAGTTTCTGCACGGCCGAGATCTTGTCGTGGAGGCCGAACCAGTCACCGAGCTTCGACACCGAATACCCCGGCCGTACGCAGTACCTGGCTCCCCGGTTGTAAGCGTCGACGTACACGTACCAGGAGACGCTGTTGCGGTTCCACAGCGAGTCGAACCGGTCGTTGTCGCCGCCGAGGGCCGGTGCGGAGGCCGTGTAGGCGGTGAAAATGCCGGCGTAGTTGTCGTCGGACCATGCGCACAGGCGGTTGTCGGCACACTGGCCGGCACTCGCCGACGCGGGCGCCTGAGCCGTGGCGAAGGCGATCCCTGCGGCGCCCAGGAGGACCGCCGCACGTTCCAGTGCGCGGCGCGGGCGGGACTTCCCACTCGGTGACGTCGTCGAAGCAGTCATGCACGTACTCCTCTTCTTCGGCCCAGTGCCGGAAACGTCACGAATGCTGCGGGCGACCGGGCGTCGTTGGCCACGCCCTTAAGTCACGGCTTAAGGGGCGGCCGGCCACCGGCGCGCTCTCAGGCCCCGCCCAGAAGTTCCCGGCCCAGTGCGGACGTCACATGCAGCACGGATCCACCGCGCCGGATGGTCGTGATGAGACCCGCGCCGCGCAGCGCCTTCGCGTGCTGGCTGGCCGCTGCCGGCGTGACGCCGAGCCGCCCGGCGAGCTCGGTGGTGCCGCAGCCCTCTGCGACGATGCGCAGCGCGGCGGCCCGGGTGCGCCCCAGCAGGGCGCCCAGAGCCTCGTCGGCGGCGGGTCCCTGGCCGCGCCACAGCGCGGAGCCGGACGCCGGATCGGTCACCGCCGGTACGGTCAGCCGGGGCACCGCCTCGTCGTCGTACGGGTCGTACAGCAGGCTGAGCTCGCGCCATGAGAACACGGTCGGCACGAGGACCAGGCCTCGCCCGCCCAGGTGGACTTCGACGGGGCGGGGGTGTCGCACCTCCAGCACAGGCGGGCGCCAGCGCACCAGCGGTGGGCACAGGGAGGCCAGCATGCCTTCGACGCCTTCTTCCAGGAACGTACGGGCGTAGTGCGCGCGTACCGCGTCGAGTCGCGACCGGGAGGCGGACCAGTACGGCCCGACGGTCACCCGATGACAGGCCACGAGGGCCGCCGCCAGCTGCCGTCGGGCCTCGGCATCCCCATCGGCGACGCTCCGCGCCCAGGAGGAGTGGACGGAGGCGAAGGCGACTGCCTCCAGCTCGCGGCGTACGCGAGTGCGCGGTGCCCTCAGCAGCCCGTCGACGGCGTGGTCGATGTCGGGCGAGTCCCCGGCCAGCGCCAGCAGGTCGAGCCCGGGGCCGTAAGCCGGCAACAACGTGGTGAGCGGCTTGGCGTCCGCCGCCAATTGCCCGGCCACCGTCGCGCGCCATCTTTGGAAGGGAACCGCGCAGGAGCGCCTGCTCAGCATCTCCAGGCTGTAATAGGTCTCCGCCGCGGCCCCGATCGTGGTGGCCACTCGGGTGCGGGCGAGATCGTCGGCGGTGAAATGAATACGCAACACCACTGACCCCCGTCACGGTGCGGCGACACAGGCGGATTCGGCGTCACTCGCGGCGGCCGCTTCTACGGCGACGAGAGAATTGTCAGGTGTTCCCAGCGGTCCTTCAACGGCGTTTCCGGACCTTCCACGCGTCGGTGGGCGGCCAGTTCGCATGCTGTGCCGGCGGTGCGCGTCACGTGGGCGCGCCCATGAACATCCCGGGGGCCTCGTGGCCACCACCGGCAGGTCGCGACGCTGCAAGGAGTCCCGTCAGGAGCTGATGTCGTATGCCTTGGAGCAGGCTGCCTGGGCGCCGTTGCTGACGCACAGCTTCATGACGAACGTGTGGTCCTCGGGCAGGTCGCCACCCTTGCACGTGCGGGAGGGTGCGGGCTTCCCGCTGCTGCTGACGATCCGGTTGGCGCTGATCCCTGCCTTGGCGTAGTAGCCGTCGCTGCGGTCGTCGGTGACGCACAGGCGGTCGCCCGGTCCTCCGGAGGCGGGCGGGTCCTGGATCCACTCGGCGGTGGCGGCGTACTCACCGTTGATGTAGGCGGTGATCTGACGGCCGTTGCCGTAGTAGAACGAATCGAAGGTGATGCTGGCGGCGCTCGCGGGAGTGGCTCCTCCGATCAGAAGCGTTCCGACGAGCATGGATCCAGCAGTGGCCAGGGTCCCCATACGGGCAGCCAAACGCATGTGTAACGACTCCTTCCAGGCGGCTCGAACCCTTGCTCGAACCGTGTGGAGTCAATGATCTCGACAAGGGAGGCGGGAGTCGTTAGCACAGGGTCCACAGTCCACTGAGCAATGCGTCAACTTCCCTGGCGGGGGCTTCCCGTAGTCCGGGGGGTGCCCCCATGCGCTGCCGGCGTGTGGTCATCGGGGGTCGGCGGCCGCCCCGGGTCACGAACGGGACGGCCGATGTCGGATGACCAATGAGGCCGCACGCGTTCGACGAAGCCCGTGAAGTCACTCCGCAGATACCGAGAATCGGACGGCTTCAGCCTGATCTGCCGACGGCTGTCAACCCACCAGATCTCGAACTCGGCAACCGTGCCTTCCGCCGGCCAGTCTTCACTCTGTTCTGGCAACAACAGGCAGTCGACAAAGCCTCCGACGCTCAAGCCGATGTCCACGAAGATCCCGATCGCACCGGGCGAGGGAACCTTCACAACGGTGCCCTCGAAAACCTGCCCGAAGCGCAAGTCTCGACGAATCCGAGCCCACTCGGCGTCTCCCACCACGGAATGCATCATCCCACCAGGTTCCGACCGTGAGTAGCGGAACTCAGCGTGGAGCTCTGCGCGTCATGACGGGGAGGGGCCGGCGTTCCAGTGCTGGTCGCCGGCCGCGCCGGTCGGGGCGAAGCCGAGCGGGCTGCCTTCGGAGCCTGCCAGGGGTTCAAGGGCGAAGTCCGGTGCGATCTGGGGGTGTATGGCTCCTGCGCCGTCGACGGTGAAGAGCAGGTTCAGGCCGTTCTTGCCGTTGACGGAGGCGCAGGACCAGATGCCGGCGCCGCGGTCGGTGTCGCCGCGTGAGTCGAGGCAGAAGGCGGGGTCGGCGTTGCTGTGCAGGAGGCCGGTGGAGTCCAGAGTCCACTGCTGGGTTTCGGCGCCGTTGCAGGTGGCGGTGATGACGTCCGTACGGTTGGCCATCACGCCGTCTGCGATGTCCAGGCACAGCCCGGACGCCGCGTTGACGACCTGGGTGTAGCCGCCTCCGGGGGCGAACGGCGCCGGCCGGGGCGGGAGGCTCTTCGACGGGGCGGCTGCCGGGGGCTTGGGGGCGGGCGGGGTGGTGGGGTTCGGCGTGGGTGAGGGCTTCTTCGACGCCTCCGGGGTGGGGCTCGGCGACGGAGCGGCGGGGGCGGGCAGGGCGGCGGTGGGCCAGGCCTGCTCGGGCGGGGGCTTCTGGGCGCTGCCGCGGGCCGGGTCGGTGTCCTCGGAGGCGGTCGCCATCAACGTGCCGGCGGCGACGGCGACCACGGCCGCCACGGCTATGAGGACGAGGGTCCGTGAGGGCCGTCTCGCGCCCGGTGCAGCACCGATCGTGCCGCTGCGCGCCGTCACGCTGGTGTGCGGCGGCTGCGGGGGGAACGCCGGCAGGCCGGCCGTGGCCTGGAACCGGTCGGGCTGGGCCGCTACGGCATCGAGGAGGCCGCGTGCCGGACCGTGGGAGGCATAGGCCGCTCCGCCCCATCCGAGCAGACCCTCGGCAAAAACGGTCCGGGGGTCCTCGTCCATCCGCGTCAGCTGGGCCATCAGCCTGGTGCAGCTGGGGCATTGGGTGAGGTGGAGCGTCAGGTCCTCGCTGCGCCGCCGGTCCCCCGGCCGGGCCGCCGCCTCGATGATGCGGCGGAATCCGAGGCATTTGGGGTCCGCGCCGCGTTCCAAGTAGGCCCGCAGATACGCCTCGCGCATGGCGTCCTGTGCTTTGCTCCGCAGCTCGGGAACGAGTTCGGGGCGGACGCTGAGGAAGGTGGCGACCGTGGCGTCCGGCTCCTGGTCCACCACCGCGTACCAGAGCATGCCCCGTGTCAGCTCGGGCAGCCGGTAGAAGCCGGTGAGCATGGCGGAGGCGCCTTCGAAGCGCACGCTGGCAGGCTCGGGCAGGCCCGGGACGGTGACCGCGGCCGTGACGTCGGCCGTCTCGTCGGTCCATGCGGCGAATTCGGGTGCGAGCCGGTCGCGGCGGCTGCTGAGGGCCCAGCCTGTACCGACCCGCTGAACAAGCGTCAGCACATGGTGGCGCCAGTTGCCGCGGGGCTCGATGCCCCGGCAGGCCTCCTGGGCGGCGAGGCCGAAGGCCTGGACGGCCAGTTGAAGGCCGGCGGCCCGATGGCGTGCGCAGAGCCGGGCGTAGGTCAGGACGGCAGGCAGGTGGCGGCGCTTGAGTTCCTGGACGGCCGGATGGGCGGCGGGGGCACCCGAGCGGATACGTTCGGTGAGCTTCGCGTCCGACAGGGCGGCGTAGAGCGATTGTTCGTCCGCGGGATCCGGACCTGCCTGGCGGAGCTGTGACACCCTTTTGACTCCTCGTTCACGGCGCGACCGACCCGCCAGCCCAGACGGAACACGCCGGTGTTACCAGCGGGAAACAAGAGCCCCATAGTGATGCAGCCGGATCCGCAGCGAAAGGTGTTTCCGCGGGTAAGTCGTCGCGGAGGCCACCCCCGCAGTACCGGTACGCCGCTGCGAGCTTGTGCGCTTGCGTCCTCCTTCGGTTGCAGCCACCGCTGCGGACTCCCCCTCATCCGGATGTCTCCCGGCGCCGGCTGGGCACGGCCGGTCAGTGGCCGACTCTGCGCAAGGTCAGTACGGCCAGGGCCTCGGGATCGCCGGGCCGGTCACTTACTCCGGGAAGCAGAGCCCGGCCCCGGACCGGGACGGTCCGGGGCCGTCGCTTCTGGGCCGCGGGCTGCCCACTCGTGTGCGACCGTGGGTGTCAGCTCTCCAGGACGAGCAGTTGCGCCTCGTCCGCGGACCAGCCGACACTCACCTCGCCGCGCAGGTCGCGGGCCGCTCCCGATCCCGTACCGAGCTCGCGCATGACCACGTCCTGGCCGGCGACCTGCAGCCGATGGCGGACGGTGGCGCCGAGCACCGTGGAGGACACGATCCGGCCGGTGCCTCCGTTCTCGGTCCGCCCGGCGTCGACGAAGCGCAGATGCTCGGGGCGGACGGACACCGCGTAGGCGTCGCCGTCCACTCCGCGGTCGCGGACGCGGCCCACGCCCCAGGCGCCGAGATCGACGACCGCCATACCGTCCTTGCGCTCGAGCACCGTGCACGGCAACAGGTTCGTGTCGCCGAGGAAGTTGGCGACCCAGTCGGTGCGGGGGTGGGCGTAGACGTCCTCGGGGGCGCCTTCCTGCACGATCTTCCCGTCCCGCATGACGACGATCCGGTCGGACATGGACATGGCCTCGTCCTGGTCGTGGGTCACGAACACGACGGAGATGCCGAGGGACTTCTGCAGCGTCTTGACCTCGTCCTGCATCTGCTCCCGCAGCCGCTTGTCCAGCGCGGCCATCGGCTCGTCCAGCAGGAGCGCGGCAGGGTTGAAGACCAGGGCGCGGGCCAGTGCCACGCGCTGCTGCTGGCCGCCGGACATCTGGCGCGGGCGCCGGTCACCCAGCCCAGCCAGGCCGACGCGGGCCAGGGCTTCCTCGGCGCGCCTGCGCCGCTCGGCGCGCGGCACTGACCGCATCCGCAGCGGGAACTCGACGTTCTCGGCGGCGCTCATGTGCGGGAAGAGGGCGTAGCTCTGGAACACGATGCCCAGATCGCGGTCCTTGGGCGGCAGCCGGTCCACCGGTTTGCCGTCGATGAGGACGGTGCCGGAGGTGAGTTCCTCGAAACCGGCGATCATCATCATGGTGGTGGTCTTGCCCGAGCCGCTGGGCCCGAGCAGGGTGACGAACTCGCCGGGGCGGACCGTCAGATCGAGATCGTCGACGGCGGCGACGTTCCCGTACAGCTTGCGTACGCCGCGCAGTTCGATGGAGCCGCGCTGCCCGTCGCCGGTTGCCGCCGGGACGGGAGCGGGAAGTGCGGTCGTGGTGGTCATCGGTTCACCTTGTCTGGTCGGCGGCTGCGGTCAGCGGGAGCAGCCGGGCGATGGAACGGCGGCGGATGGTGAAGCACACCTGCACGAGGAGACCGAGCGTGGCGAGGGTCACGAGCATCGCCGAGGACACGGCGATCTTCGGCGTCAGGTTGTACTGGATGTCGGTGAACATCTTCACCGGCAGGGTCATCGCGGTCGGGGACTGCAGGAACAGGGCGATGACCGTCTCGTCGATGGAGACGGAGAAGGCGAACAGGGCACCTGCGATCAGCCCCGGGCGGATGACGGGGAGATACACGAAGCGCATCAGTGCGAACGCTCCGGCGCCCAGGCTGCTCGCGGAGCGCACCAGTGCCGGGTTGAGTCCGGCCAGGCTCGCCCGCACGGTCAGGAAGGCGTAGGGCACGGCGATCACGGCGTGCGCGAGGCCGATCGGAAGCACCGACCCGACCGTGCCGAGGGAGATGAAGAACTGGTAGAACGCCAGCGCCATCACCACGGCGGGCACGATCATCGGAGCGAGGAGCAGCCCGGTGACCGCCGCCTTCCCCGGGAAGGTACGCCCGTGCAGCGCCAAGGCGGCCGTGGCACCCAGCAGTACGGCGATGGCCATCGCGATACCGGCCGCCTGCAGGCTGGCCGAGAGGGCGGACATCCACGCCGGATCGGCGAAGAATCCCGTGACGCCGTCCGTGGACAACTGCTGCGGGGGGAACGTGATGTACCGGCTGCCGGTGAACGCCATCGGCACCACGATCAGCGTCGGCACCACGAGGAAGGCGAAGACCGGTACCGAGGCGACGAGCGCCCCGAGATGTCGAGGGCTAGCCCGCCTCATGGTGGCCTCCTGTACGAAGAATTCGCTGATAGATCGTCACGAGGACGCTGACGAGCACGGTCAGCAGCAGGGCGAGCGCGGATGCGCCGGCGAAGTCGGTCAACTGCCGTGCGTAGAAGTCGATCTGATTGGCGATCATCATGTCGCCGGGGCCGCCGAGCACGACCGGTGTGATGAAGAAGCCGGTGCTGATGATGAACACCAGCAGGCCCGCGGCCGACACCCCGGGCACGGTCAGGGGCAGGATGATGCGGCGGAAGACCGAAGCCTCACCCGCCCCCAGGGACCGTGCCGCCAGTTCGAGCCGGTCATCGATCGCGGCCAGTGCTGCGAAGATCGGGAACACGGCATAGGGCAGCAGGTAGTGCACCATGCCGAGCACGACGGCGAAGCGGTTGTGGAGCAGAGCGAGCGGCGCGTCGGTGAGCCCGAGCCCCTGCAGTGCGCTGTTGACGAGCCCGTTGTCCTGGAGCAGTACCGCCCAGGCGAAGTTCTTCACCAGGACGCCCGTCCAGAACGGCAGGAGGACCAGGGCGAACAGTACGACCCGCGCCAGCGGCCCGCGACGCCAGATCACCACCGCCAGCAGATAGCCGAGGACGACCGTGGCGAGCGTGGAGAGCGCGCTGATCTCGAAGGTGTTGAGCAGGGACCGTGAGACCAGGGGATCCTCCAGCACCCGCCGGTAGGCGTCGCTCTGGGTGCTGGCGGTGACGAGTTTGCCCAGAGGCGTCACAAAGAGCACGGCGTCGAACGCGAGCACGGGAGCAAGCAGCAGGAGCCAGGCGACGCGCGGGCGCCGGAACCGTCGTCGCGGCGCGCCCGCGCCGTCGGACACGGAGCCTGCGTCGGATGCGGAGGCGCTGTCGGACGCGGAGGCCTGGGAGAGGGTGGACGTCATCAACTGCCCGCCTGCCACAGCTTGAAGCGCTGCTCGGTGGCCTTGAGATTCTTGGCCCACCAGGCGTCGTCGCGCACCAGGACGGAGCCTTCCAGCTTCGGGCTCGTGGGCAGGGAGTCGGCGACCGCGGCCGGCAGCTTGGCCAGCGCCGCGGTGTTGGCGAGCGTGAGGTTGGTGGTCTGGATGAAGTCGGCACCGGCCGCCGCGTCGTTGCTCATGAAGTCCAGGAGCCGGAAGGCTGCTTCCTTGTTCCTCGCTCCCTTGGGCACCACGAAGTAGTCGCCGGCGACGACACTGTTGGAGGCGGTGAAGTTCAGCCGGGCGCCGTCCTTGCGGGCGGCGCTGATGCGGTTGTTGAAGCTCGTCGACAGCGAGACCTCGCCGGACGTCAGCTGCTGGATCGGCTCCTGGTTGGCCGCGTGGTATATCAGTTTCTTGCGCCCGGGGTGCTGTGCCAGGTAGTCGAACGCGGCGTCCACATCGAGCGGGTAGATCTTGTCGAACGGCACCCCCGCCGCCAGCCGTGCCGCCTCCAGGATCGAGCTGTCGGACAGCTGCGAATACACCGAACGCTTGGTGGGGTACGCCCCCTCGTCCAGGAACTGGGCCCAGTTCTTCGGCGCCTGCGCATCGGTGATGTGCTTCTGGTCCCAGGCCATCACGAACAGGAAACTCAGGTACTTGATGCCGTAGTCGGCCTTCGCGTAGGCCGGCAGGCCCTTGTCGCTGATGACGCCGTAGTCGAGCTTCTCCAGCAGACCTTCCTCGACGGCCTGCAGGTACTCCGGCGCGGTCAGCTCCACGAGGTCCCACTGCACGTCGCCGGACTGCACCTGGGCCTTCAGCCCGGCGAGACTGGTGTTGGCCAGCAGCGACGGTCGCACTCCGGTCTTCTTCTCGAAGGGCGTGAGCAGGGTCTTGGTCAACTGGTCGTTGTACGAGCCGCCGTAGGAGGTCACCGTCACGGTCGTGTTGGCCTTGGCCGCCGGGGCCGACTTGGTGCTGCACGCGGTCAGGAGGCTCCCCGCGAAGGGAACCGCGAGCGCGGAGGCTCCCGCTCCCCGCAGCAACGACCGGCGGCTGACGTTTCTTGCTGACTGGCCGTTCATGATGGGCCACGCCTTTCTCGGCTCACGGCTGCCCGTGTCGGAACACACCGACGACATACGCAGGGCACGCCGGAAACCAGCAGGGGATCAGGGAATCCGGGATGGAAGGAATCCGGGATGAGGGAAAGGGAGATCCGCGAAGAGAGCGCCTGGGGCACAGCACACGGATCGGAACATGCGCAACGGGGTCCATGACCGTCGCCAACAGCCATGGCATCCCGGGACTCGTTCGCGGCCGGCCTCGCGATCGGGCGATCCACGGACGGCGAACGAAGAGGGAACCGACGCGGCCGGCATCAACCGGCCACCGCGGTGGCGCAACAGTAAGGACGCGGGCCCCTCGCGTCAACAACCAGTTCTCCCCAGCGGGCACGCGCACCGCCGCAACCGCCCTCACGGCGATACGGCCGCACCCGCGGGCATGCCCAGACCGGGCAGGCACCTCCCAGAGTGTGCAGATCATCCACAGCGCATCGACACAATGGATGATTCCGACACTTCATCGGCGGTCCGGCCCTCGATAACGTCCCAGTCGACGGAAGGGCGGTCACCCCGCCCGCCTTTCCGACCCGCTGCCCCGGCAGGACCCGACGATGCGGAAGTCGCCACTTCCGCACCGCTCGGAGCCCCGCCACACCCGGGCACAACCGGACCGCGCCCGCGGCCGCCTCACCCACGGCGCCGCACCCTCACCGTGCCCCCGTTGCGCACGGCAGTTCCCCTCACCCCAGCCCAAGGAGAGACGCGTGAGTGATCTTCATTCGCTGCGCAACTACATCGACGGAACGTTCGTCGACGCACAGGACGGCCGCACCCTCCCCGTCGTCGACCCGACGACCGGCGAGCCGTACGCCACCTCCCCGCTCTCCGGCGCGGCCGACGTGGACGCGGCCATGGCTGCCGCCGCGGCCGCCTTCGCCCTCTGGCGCACCTCCACCCCCAGCACCCGCCAGCGGCTGCTCCTGAGGATCGCCGACGCCGTCGAGGCACGCGCCGACGAACTGGTCCGGGCGGAATGCCGTAACACCGGCAAACCGCGCGCCGTGACCAGGGCCGAGGAGATCGGCCCCATGGTCGACCAGATCCGCTTCTTCGCGGGCGCGGCCCGGATGCTCGAGGGCCGCTCGGCCGGCGAGTACGCCGAGGGCCTCACCTCGATCATCAGGCGCGAGCCGGTCGGCGTCTGCGCACAGGTCGCCCCCTGGAACTACCCCATGATGACGGCGGTATGGAAGTTCGCCCCGGCGATCGCCGCGGGCAACACTGTCGTCCTCAAGCCCTCCGACACCACCCCGGCGTCCACAGTGCTGCTCGCCGAGATCGTCGGAGGCGTGCTGGAGGAACTGGACCTCCCGGCAGGCATTCTCAACGTCATCTGCGGCGACCGGGAGACCGGCCGCCTCATGGTCGAACACCCGACCCCGGCCTTCGCCGCCATCACGGGCTCCGTACGCGCCGGCATCGAGGTCGCCAAAAGCGCGGCCAAGGACGTCAAGCGGGTCCACCTCGAGCTCGGCGGCAAGGCACCCGTCATCGTCTTCGACGACGCGGACATCGACCAGGCGGTCGAGACCATCACGGCGGCCGGCTTCTTCAACGCGGGTCAGGACTGCACGGCCGCGACTCGCGTCCTGGTGCACGAGCCCGTCCGCGACGAGTTCGTGACCGCGCTCGCGAAGGCCGCCGCCGCCACCAGGACCGGCGGCATCGACGACGAGGACGTGCTCTACGGCCCGCTCAACAACGCCAACCAGCTGGCGCAGGTGACCGGTTTCATCGAGCGGCTGCCGGAGCACGCGACGGTCGAGGCGGGCGGCTACCGGGTGGGCGAGAAGGGCTACTTCTACGCCCCGACCGTCGTCTCAGGCCTCGAGCAGGACGACGAGATCATCCAGAACGAGGTCTTCGGCCCGGTCATCACCGTCCAGTCCTTCACCGATGAGGCGCAGGCGCTCGCATGGGCGAACGGCGTCGAGTACGCGCTGGCGTCGTCGGTGTGGACCAAGGACCACGCGCGGGCGATGCGGATGTCGCAGGCGCTGGACTTCGGCTGTGTGTGGATCAACACGCACATGATCCTCGTCGCCGAGATGCCTCACGGCGGCTTCAAGAAGTCCGGTTACGGCAAGGACCTGTCGGCGTACGGCTTCGACGACTACACGCGGATCAAGCACGTCATGACCTCCCTGGGCTGACCTCGAGCCGCGGCGGAACGGCGCGCCGCACTGGCGAAGCCGCTGCCGGCCGCCGCGGGCGGGCGTTGTGCCGGCGCGGGCGTGGAGCAGCCCACTCAAGCTGCTCCGCGCCCCGCCCCACAGCAACCGCGGCCCCTCGGGCCCCAGCGGCAGACCCGGGCCCCTCAGCCCCGGTCGTAGGTGTGGAACCCGCGGCCTGTCTTGCGACCGTGCAGCCCCGCCTCCACCATGCGTTGGAGCAGCGGCGGCGGTCGCCTACGACAGCGACGAGCGCGTCTGGAACCCGCCGATGTCGCTGTCTGTCACTCAGCGCTGCCGCTCGGCGTTGACGTATATCAGGTCGCGAAGCGTGGAGCTGATCACTACGGCTGACGGCGATAACACTCGACTGCGCCGATCCCGAGGCGCTGGCCGCGTTCTATCGGCAGGCCACCGGGCTCGAGCTTCACCCGAAATCCGACGGTGACTTCGCCGGCCTCACCAGCGAGGACGGGCTCTTCATCGGCTTCCAACGGGTCGATGACTACCGGGCTCCGCGCTGGCCTGGCCAGATCGTGCCACAACAAGTCCACCTCGACTTCGCGGTCGATGACCTCGACGAGGCCGAGGCCCTGCTACTGGAGTTGGGCGCGACCAAGCCGGAGCACCAACCGGGCGGAGACAGGTGGCGGATCATCACTGACCCGGCCGGTCATCCCTTCTGCCTGACCAGAGGCTGACGTCGAAAACACCGAGAACACTGGTTCTCAAGCCGGCAAGCTCAAGCCATGGCGACGAGGACAGCCGCGAGAGCCAGTAGGCCGACCCCAGCCAGCATGCAGTCAACTGCAGCCCGGATAAGCCGGAACTTCCGCAGGGCGAGTACGGCCATGAACCTCACGTGGTCGACTTGATAGCCAGAGGTCAGCCAATCGCGCAATTCGTCGGAGCTCAACCCGGGCCAGCTTGTCCAGCCGCTGCCTCGGAGATTCGGACGGACGGCGAGTAAGAGGATCAACGTCGCCGCCAGCAGCGCAGCGGCGCCGAGGGACCCGGCCACGGCCGCTGGAGCGGTCGGATCGAGTCTGGAGGCTGACGCACCCAGCGCCACAAGTGCGGCTCCGGCCAGCGCCAGTAGCAGACTCGCTTTGGCATCGGAGCGGGCCAAGTCACTCTGAAGCGTCGTCACCATCGCGGCAATGCGGTCTTGCGCCCTGTCTTGCTGCAGGTCAGGTGTAGTGGTTGCCATCGGTGTGTCTTCTCCCGACTCGTCGTCCAACGTCAACGTGCCCAGGGCCGCCCTGCCGACAGCCCCCGGAAGTACTCTGCTCAGTCCATTCCTCCCACGCCCTGCAGTCGTCCTTTCATTATCAGGACTGTGTCCTTCGCGAACCAGCGTCTCGGTTGCAGGGCGCACAGCCGCCTTGATGACCCCAACTCGCAGTCCGGCGCTCCGCGTCCGCCATCAGGGCCCGTGGTGCCCTCCGACCGGAAGGCACCTGACAGATCACCGTCAGGAGCGCTATCCTCGCCGCGATGATGACTCCTTCTGTTGGCAGATTGGGGGACCCGTCCGCGCAAGGTGAGTGCTGATGCTCACTCAGACCGCGAATGGGGAGTCCCGCCTTTCCTTCTGGCTGCGCGTGCGCGAGTTCGCCGTGCCGCCGTCCATGATCGAGACTGCGACCACCCGCCGTTGTGCCGGGGACTGGGCGGGGGCGTGCGCCGCCGCAGGCATCGATGTCGATCTCAACCTGCGTTCCGTGGCACGCACTTATGGCCACGACCTCGCAGCCCAAGTCCGGGCCGATCTCCGCCACCTGGCCCCTGACCTGCTGCGCTGGCACATGCCGAGGATCGCTCCCGACGGGCTGCTGCGCCCGGGTCTGACCATCGCCCTGGCCCGGTACGACGCTGCGGGGCGCGCCCGCGAACGCCCGGTGCACCTCGTGGTCCGGACTCCGCCGGTTTGGGCCGATGCCGGTCAGCGGATGAGCCTCACGCTGTGGGACGGATCCCACGTCGAGGCCGACGCCCGCCGTCATCCACACCCCCATCCGAACCAGCGGTTCCGCCTCGACCTGCACCGGCACCTGTGGGACGCGCACAGGACCGATGAGCTGCGGGTCCGGTCCGGGGCCGATCGGCCGCCCGCCGACGGCCGTTATATGAACCCGGATTCGCTGGCGACGGTGCCGCAGGGGCGCCGCTGTGCCGTTGACCGGTGGGCCGCCGAGGCGGGGATTCTGCTCCACGCTGAGGGGCGGCAAACCGGGCCCGTCACCGTGCGGTTCGGGGCCCGGCATCGGCTGCTCCTGGACCTGGCCGCGGACGGGGATGGCCGCGGGCCGTCCGCGCTGCGGATCTCGGCGGCGCCCACGGACGGCAGCACCTCCGCGCTGCCAGTCCTGCCCGACGCGGCGACCTGGGCGCTACCCGACCTGGAACTGATCCGCACCGGCTCGATCGAGGTCGACCGGCTGCACCCGCTGGTCGCCTCGGCACTGGTACCGGGTCATTCGCCGGCCGGTTCCTCCCGGATCCCGGACCCGGCAGGACAGGCGCGCCTCGTGGAGTGCCGGGGAGCTCAGCACCGGATCGGCCTGGTCAACGGGGTACTGGCGCCGCTGGACCACGACCCGGCGGAGATCCGCCGGGAGGAACTGCTGGCCGCGCTGACCGGTACTCCGCTTCCCTGCCTGCAGGCCATCGACGAGGCGCACCGTCATCCGCACTGCCTCGCCGGCGTCCGCGAACGGCTGGACCACGGCGACACCGCCGGTGCGCTGGCCGTCGTCGAGGGTCTGCTGGGCCCCGCCGCAGTGCTGCGCAGCGGCGCGCTCCAGGACGAACTGGAGGCGGCCGCGCAGCGGCGGATCGTCTACGGACTGTTCAGGGCAGGCCTGGTCGGACCCGGACCCGGTCGCATCCGCCCGGGCCTCAGCCGCCCCAGTGACCACCGCTCGCATCCGCGCCACACGACCTTCCGCTGACCCGGGGCTCTGCGTCCCCTGCCCCCGACTCGGCCCACAACGAACCCAAAGGTGATCAAACATGCCCACATACAGCCCGTTCTCCGCAACCGCCACCACTTCCGACCCGGCCCACGCCCCCCAGCTCGACGTCGCCGGCGAGTTGCTGACCCTGCTGCGCGACATCACCACCGAACCGCGCCCCGACACACAACTGGAGGCCCTGACCCTGGCCGTGGCCGCCGACCTACCCGTCCTCCTGTGGGGTGAGCCGGGGATCGGCAAGACCGCGGCCCTGACGCAACTTGCCGCGGCCCTGGACCTTCCGCTGACCACAGTCATCGCCAGCGTGCACGAGCCGTCCGACTTCTCGGGGCTGCCCATCGTCGGAGACGACCCCGCAGAACAGGGTGTCCCGATGGCCCCGCCGGACTGGGCAGTTCGACTCGTACGGGCCGGCCGAGGGCTGCTGTTCCTGGACGAGCTGTCCACCGCGCCACCGGCCGTTCAGGCCGCGCTGCTCCGCCTCGTGCTCGAACGGCGGATCGGCGCCCTGCAACTGCCGCCCGAGGTCCGGATCGTGGCCGCCGCCAATCCGCGATCCTCGGCGGCCGACGGCTGGGAGCTCAGCCCGCCGCTGGCCAACCGGTTCGTTCATCTTCAGTGGACCCACGACCACGAGGTCGTGGTACGCGGCCTCGGCGGGACGTGGCCCCGGGCGACACTGCCACGGCTCGTCCCGGCGAAGTTGTCAGAGGCCGTGGACTTCGCCCGCCGTGCGGTGTGCGGGCTCCTCTCCGCCCGCCCTGCGCTCGTACACCGGCTGCCCAGCAATGAAACCCGCCGGGGCGGCCCCTGGCCGTCACCACGAAGCTGGGACATGACCCTGTGCCTGATTGCCTTCGCGACCGCGGCCAACTCCTCCCGAGAAGTACTTTCCTTGCTGGTCAGAGGCACCGTGGGGGACGGTCCGGGGCTGGAGCTGCTGGCAAGCCTGGACCGGATGGACCTCCCGGACCCCGAGGTGCTGCTCGCCGACCCGGAGGGTGCCGCGCTGCCCGAGCGGGGGGATCTGCGCCAAGCCGTACTCGACGGTGTGGTCGCGGCGGTCCGCAAGCGCCCGGAGAAATCCCGCTGGGACGCGGCATGGGCGCTTCTGGTCCGGGCGCTGGAGACCGGAGCCCCGGACCTGGTGGTCGTCCCCGCGACCACCCTCGCCACGCTGCGCCGCGAGGACTGGGACGTTCCGGCATCGATCGAGCGGCTCGCCGGAGCAGTGGCCCTGTCCCGGCGAGCAGACCACGCCGCGGCTCGCACCGCGGTCGCCGCGAAGGCCGGCCGATGATCCCGGGCACACCGGGGACACTGGACCTCGACAAGCTCTTCGCCGCCCGGCTGCACGCCGTCCGGGTCCGGCCCTACTTGGCGACGGCGCTGTTCGCCCTGCACACCGTGGAGTCGCGGCGGGTACCGACGATGGCCGTCGACAGGCACTGGCGGTGCTACGTCTCGCCGGTCTTCGTGGACCGGACACCGGTGGAGGAACTGGCCGGGGTATGGGTGCACGAGGTATCGCACCTCCTGCGCGACCATCACGGGCGCAGTGACCGTGTCGCGCGGGAGCGCGGGCTGACCGGCCCGGCCGAGCGGCTGCGGATGAACATCGCCGCCGACTGCGAGATCAACGACGACGCGTTCGGTGACGGGCTGGTCCGGCCCGAAGGCGCTGTCGAGCCGGTGTCCTTGGGGCTGCCCGAGGGCGAACTCATGGAGGACTACCTGCGCCAGTTCCGCCTCGGGCCGCGTACACAGAGCATGGCCTGGCTGGACTGCGGCAGCGGCGCCGACGGACTGGAGCGGGAATGGGACTTGGGACCGGATGGCGCACACGGCCTCAGCGAGCAGGAACGGGACGCCGTCCGATTCCGGGTGGCTCAGGGCATCACCGCCCGTCCGGGGAACACCCCCAAGGGGTGGCAACGGTGGGCCGAGGAGGCGTTCCACCCACCGCAGCCGTGGCGGGAGTTGCTGGGAGCGGCGCTCCGCTCGGCCGCCTCCGGCCCCGGCGTGGGCGAGGACTACACCCACGGGCGCCCGTCGCGGCGCTCGGCCGGGGTGCCCGGCGTTGTTCTGCCGAGCCTCCGGCGCAGGCCGCCCCGGGTCGCCGTCGTCATCGACACATCCGGGTCGGTCAGTGACACCGAACTGGGCAGCGCGCTCCTTGAAGTTGCCGCGATCTCCCGTGCCGTGGGCGGCCGTCGCGACCAGATCACCGTGGTGCCGTGCGACGCGGCGGCCCAGATGGTGCACCCGCTGTGCCGTGCCGAGGGAATACCGCTGCTGGGCGGTGGCGGTACGGATCTGCGAACGGGCTTCGCCACGGCGCTCCGAGCGCGGCCCCGACCAGACGTCATCGTGGTCCTGACCGACGGGCAGACGCCCTGGCCGGACACGCGACCACCGTGCCGGACGGTGGTGGGTCTGTTCCCTCGGCAGCAGGCAGCCAGGTCGTGGGACGAGGACGATCCCGACTACGTGCCGGACTCACCGCCCGAGTGGGCACGAGTGGTGGTCATCGGGTCGGCTCCCGCTGCTCGGTAAGCCCCCTCAGCATGGCGCAGACGAATCTCTTCCGATGTTTCACTGACCTCGAAACCGTGACCGGTCCCCCTCCTTTAGGAGGGGGAGGATTCAAAGCATGGACCTTTCCGGCATGGGCTGCTCCACGCCGTCCAGCTCCAGCGTGCATCTGAGGATGGACGGGACCAGGTGCGGCTGGCGTATTCGGACCCGGAACGGGCGGGCGGGCTCTTCGGGCAGTTCGCCGCTCAGCAGGCTTGTCCCGGAGCCGTGCTCCTTCTGAAACGCGACTACTTTGCCGTTGACCAGGAGTTCGATCTCTCCGTTCTTTCCGGGCCCCACGTTCACGGAGATCGAGTGGTCACCCTGATCCAGGTGGAAGTGGTGGCTGTGCCCCATGACGCACCTCCACATTGCTGCCGGTAGCTCCAGCCTAAATCCGGGCTCACGGAAACGAGGAGTGAGCGGCCCTTCCGGATGCCCCTGGCCGACTGCGGGGGATTTCGAGAGCGACAATTGAAGGAGGTCCGGTGCTGATCGGTTTACGGAGTGCAGATCGCGAGGTTCTGCTCGGTGAACCGAGTGCCGGCCGGCAGGAGACGACGATGAACGGCTCGGTCCGTGTCGGACAGATTGTCGGGGTGCCGCTGCGGATGCACTGGAGCGTGCCGCTGCTGGTAGTCCTGTTCGCATACGGTCTTGGCCGCCAGACCCTCCCCGCATGGACTCCAGGGCGCTCAGATGCCGTGTACACCTTCGCCAGTGCCGTAGGGGCCTTGCTGCTCATGGGCAGCCTCCTGCTCCACGAGACGGCACACGCTGCGACTGCCCGCAGGAAGAAGATCGCGGTACAGGATGTGACGCTGTGGGCGCTGGGCGGAATGACCCGGATGGGACGACCGCAGACCGCTGCAGTGGCTTTCGCGGTCGCCGTCAGCGGCCCCCTCGCCAGCCTGCTCATCGGAGGCGCCGCGCTCGGAGCGGGAATCGTGCTGCACCTGACGTCCGGCTGGGCGGTGCCCGCCGCCGTGCTGATGTGGCTCGGCTGGGCGAACCTGTTCCTGGGCGCCTTCAACCTGCTGCCGGCTGCGCCGCTCGACGGCGGAAGGGTGCTGCAGGCGCTGTTGTGGTGGCGCACCGGTGACCGGGAACGCGCGGATCGGGCGGCTTCCCGCAGCGGTCAGGTGATGGGCGTGCTGCTGATGGCTTTCGGCTGGGTCCTCCTCCTGCGCGGGGCGCCGGGCGGGCTGTGGCTCGCCTTCGTCGGTCTCTTCATCACAGTCGTCGCCGGGGCGGAACGGCAGCGCGCCGTGATCCACACGGCTCTGCGGGGGGTGAAGGTGGCCGATGCAATGTCCAGCCCGGTGACGACCGGTGCCGACTGGCTGACCGCCCAGCGTTTTGTCGACGAGGTGGCTGTGAAGTCCCACCATTCGGCGGTGCCCCTGCTCGATTTCGAAGGCCGTCCCAGCGGGATCGTTCAGATACGCAGGCTTGCTGGAATACCGGCAGCGCGCCGGGAGGACCTGCGCGTGCGCGAGGTGGCGATCCCGCTGTCTCAGTGCACGGTTGCCGCTCCGAATGATCTTCTGAGTGAGGCTGTCGACAGGCTCCGCCGGGCCGGCATGTGCATCCTCGTCGTGGACGGGGCCCATCTGGTGGGGATCGTCACCGCGAAGGACATTTCACGACTGATGCAGCGGCACACGCTAGGGGCCCAGGGGCACAGCCGAGCAGCGTGACAGCGGTGTCTCTGGACCCGCTGGTGGCCCACCAGTAGGTTCGCGGCCTGACAGCGACCGCCGGCGCCTCCTCGATCAAGCTGGGCGGGCTGCTCAAGCACCTGGCCGTCGTCGAGGACGACGCATTCTCCCGGACAGCGGACGTCACGAATGTCTCGCGACGCCCACCCTCCGGTGCCTCAGCTGAACCCGTACGGTTGCACGCCGTTGAAGTCCATCGTCCGCTCGAGCTCTCGCTGTGTCTGCTCGGCTGTCCGGCGTGCTTCGGCCGGGGCGTCCCCGAGCTCGTCTACGAGCTGTGCATAGATGGGGGCGTCTGATCGGTCCGCGAAGCTCACGGTGACAAGGTCCTTCCTTCGAACTACGGCCTGCTCCCCGCCGGCGGCCGGGAGCGGGAACCAAGTCTACGGATGACCTTGCGAAGGTGACCGTCAGCTCCACAGTGCGGACAGATGAACAGGCTGCGCGGCACAGAAGCCATCCGTTACATCGGGCCAACAGCACCCTTGTTGAACGACATCGCGCAGGACAGATGACGGGCCGAGCGGACCAGTTCACCGCAGTAACGGATCGTCTGGACGATCGGCCGGTCCGGCGCGCGCCGCTTCGCGCGCACCCGGACCTTGGCCGACTGAGGTGTGGAGGCAGCGCAGGAGTGGGCAGCCTGATGCGAGCAGCCCCGGGGGCGGGGCGCGGTCGCGCCGGGGCCGGACCGTGCTCGCCGCTCGCGATGGCGCTCCTCACAGCCATCGCGTCCAGCCTCTAACCCCCAACACGCCCCAGCCAGTTGGCGACCAGCCCAGCACCCCTGTCGAGCGCGGTGTACCGCTTCCACTGTCGGGCTGAGTCGCGTATGTCTCAGGACTGCGATTGAGGAGGGCTGTCGTGATCACCCGAAGTGGGTGATCTTCGTTCCACCGGCCGCCTCGCCGGTGCAGGCAGCCGGAGAAAGAGGCCCCCGCCGCCCGCTCACGTTTCCTCCGAGCACCAGCGAGCCAACCGAAAGGCCCACGGGCGGTCGCCCGGAGGGCGCAACCCAAGATGCACATACCACTACGGTGCGTATCCAATGGAGGCAAGTGGCAGTTCCGCCGCAGTCGTCCCAGGGAGTGCCATGAATGCGCCGCCGGAGTCGCCCAAGCCTTCTGACGGTGCACCTCATGTCCCGTCGCCGTCGGCCCGGAAAGGTTCGCGTGCCGGGCGGATCGTGAAGAGCACCGTCTCGGCCGTGCTGATCACGCTCACCTGCATCCTCGTACCGGTCTCCCTGCTAACCGTCTGGGTGCACGACATCGTGCTGGACACCGACCGGTACGTGGACACGGTCTCCCCGCTCGCCTCGGACCCGGCGATCGAGGCTGCCGCCGTCAACCGCATCACCAAGGCCGTCGCTGTCCGGGTTGACGGCAGCCAGGTCACGTCGGACGTTGCGGCGTGGCTGGAGTCCCAGGGTCTGCCGCCACGCGTCGGTGCTGCGATCAAGGCGCTGGGCCCACAGCTGGACTCGGCTGTCGACCAGGCTGTCACCAAGGTGGCGACCCGCTTCGTCGACAGCGACAAGTTCGAGACCGTGTGGACCGAGGCCAACCGGGCCGCCCACTCGGCCGTCGTGCATGTGCTCACCGGTGAGGGCCGGGGCGCGGTCGAAGTGAGCGGCGGCACCGTCACCCTCAATGTCGGCACAGCCGTGGACAAGGTCAAGCAGGACCTCGTGAACGCCGGTATCGCCCCGGCCGCGAAGATCCCCGAGGTCAACAAGCAGATGGTGCTCTTCCAGTCCGACAAGTTGGACAAGATCAAGGGCGCGGTCCACGCGCTCGATGTCATCGGCAACTGGCTGCCCGTGATCACCGTCGTGCTCGGGGCGATCGGGGTACTGCTCGCCCGGCGGCGCCGCCGGGCCCTGGTGACCACGACCCTCTGCGCGGCTGCAGCCTGTCTGATCGTCGCCATCGGTCTGGTGATCGCCCGCCACTATTACCTCGACCACCTGCCCGCCCAGGTGCAGTCCCCACAGGCGGCGGCCGCGATCTTCGACACGCTGGTGCACTTCCTGCGGGTGAGTGTCCGTACGGCGCTCGTGCTCGGCGTGGTCGTGGCAATCGGCGCCTATCTGTCCGGCTCGGGCCGGCTGCCGCGTGCTGTGCGCGGGAAGGCCGACCGTACGGCCGACTCCGCCGCGCGCTGGGGCGGTGCTCACGGGGTGCATACGGGGAAGGTGGGCACCTGGGTGGACGCCCAGCGGCGGTGGCTCACCATTGGTGTGCTGCTCGTGATCGCGCTGATCTTCGCGCTGTGGAACCACCCGACGGTGCTGACGGTCCTGCTGATGGTGATCATCCTCCTCGCCGTGCTCGCTGTACTGGCGCTGCTGGCGGCAACCGGCCGGAACGCGGAGCCGTCTGGGCACGCCGACGGGCAGTAGTCTTCGTGGCCGTCCTGCAGAAGGTGCTCAGTGGCCTGCGGGAGTGGTACTCCTCGGCACGGCTTTCCCGGCCTCGCCGATCTGCGGCACACGCCGCACTGCCGCCTCCGCAAGGACGGCTTGGCGGGCTGTCAGTGTCCGCGGTGGCCATCCCGGCGTCGATGGGTATGGCCGAACTGGCGGGCATGCCGCCGGTTGAGGGTCTCGTCCAGCGGGTGGGGCGCCATGGCGGGGGCCCTTTGTCGGCCGCCGCCCGAGCGGTGAACACGAGCTTGTAGTGAGCGGCGCGAGGCCGCGACCGGTCCCCTGTTCCGGTCGTGGCCTCGTTGGCGTGAAGGTCGGTCAAAGTCGGTTCAGCAGCAGCCGCCTGCGGCGACCGGTTCGCCCGTGCTGCTGTCGGCTGCGGCCGGGTCGGTGCAGCACGTGCTGCTTTGCTGCTTGGCGAGGGTGTCGGCGTCGGCCTTGACGACGTACACCTCCCAGGGTTCCCTGCCGGGTCCGTGGACCCAGACCTTGTCCTGCAGGGCGTAGCAACAGGTGGTGTCGTTCTCCTCGGCGGTGGCCAGGCCGGCCTCGCCCAGACGGGTGGTGGCGGCGTGGACGGCGTCGGTGGTTTCGACTTCGACGCCGAGGTGGTCCATGCGGGTGTCCTCACCCGCTGTGCCTTCGATCAGGACGAGCTTGAGCGGGGGCTCTGCGATGGCGAAGTTGGCGTAGCCGTCGCGGAGTTTGGCGGGCTCGGTGCCGAAGAGCTTCGTGTAGAAGGCGATCGACGCGGCGAGGTCAGGGACACGGAGGGCGAGCTGTACGCGGGACATGACGAGCCTCCTGCTGGTTGGCTGGATGGGGTGTGGCGTCAGCAGCCGCCGTTTGCTGTCTGCCTTGGTGGCGTCGGGTTCGTCGAACAGGCCCGCGCCTTCGCAGGCTCCGATCTCGGTGGGCGGCGGCAGCCAGGCCGATCGGGCCCGCTCCGATCGCCACGCTGGGCAGGTCGGTGGTGGACGTCTCGGTAATCGGCACAGTCACGAGGGCTCCCGATTCTGGTTCGACAGCCGTCGATGGCCTGTGCAGCCAGCATTGCACCTGCTTCGACGAACGTCAACATAGACATACATCAAAACAGGCGGCGGAGTATCGAGCCGTCCGTACCGGCAGCGATGGGCCACATCGACGCGGGCACTGATGTCTCCGGGTCAGCAGGATGCCGCCGGCGTAAGCGGTCGAGGCCTTGGCGGGCCGCGTGCCTTCGAAGCCGCCTGCGGTGCCTGCCGCGAACCAGCACCCTGGACGGCGCCATGGCAGTCACGCGGACGCCCGCCTCCGGCCGGGCAAAACACGCACGCCTCGCAACAAGCGGCAGAACGACGGCTGGTGTTCACCAACACGTCACCACAGGCACCCACGCATAGCCGACCATCCAAGTTTCCGGCTTCTGGAAGGAAACACGGATGCAGCATCGACTGACGAGCCGCAAGCGTCTGCTCGCCGCAGGTGTGACAGTGGCGGGCGCCGTGCTCCTCTCCGCCTGTGGGCACGGCGCCGCGGACGACGAGGGATCGCCCACCAAGGCACCGAACAGCCGCATCGCGTGCGCGAAGAGCGGGCAGTTGGCCGCGTCCGGTTCCACCGCACAGCAGAACGCCATGACGCACTGGATGCAGGAGTACCAAAACGCCTGCCCCGGGGTGCAGATCCGCTACGTGCCTGTCGGCTCCGGCGCCGGTGTCGCCCAGTTCCTGCGCGGGGCGACTGCGCTCGGCGGGACCGACAGCACGCTGAAGCCGGACGAGATCGAGGATTCCCGTGGAGTGTGTCCCGGGGGCAGAGCCATCGATCTGCCCATGGTCGGCGGCCCCATCGCCGTTGGCTACAACATCGCAGGCGTGGACAACCTCGTACTCGACGCCCCCACCCTCGCGAAGATCTTCAACTCGGAGCTCACGGCATGGAACGCTCCGGCCATCCAGCGCCTCAACCCTGGCCTGCGACTGCCTCCGACCCCCATCAGCGCGGTGCACCGCTCCGACGGGTCGGGCACGACCCAGAACTTCAACGCCTATCTCGCAGGGGCGGCGCAGGACGAGTGGCCCTATCCCAAGGAGAAAACCTGGCAGGCCAAGGGAGGCAACTCCGCGGCCGGTTCCGACGGCGTGGCATCTCAGGTAGCCGGCACTGACGGCGCCATCGGCTACTTCGAGCTCTCCTTCGCCAAGGGCAACAAAATCCCGACCGTCAGACTCGACACGGGTGCGCCCAAGCCTGTCACCGTCTCCGCCGAGTCTGCCTCAGCCGGTATCGCCGCAGGCCACGTGTCCGGCACCGGCAAGGACATGACGTTGAAGTTCGACTACAAGACCAAAGCCGCCGACGCGTACCCCATCGTCCTGGTCACGTACGAGATCGTCTGCGACAGAGGCACCCCCGCCGAAGTCCTGCCAGCCCTCAAGTCCTTCCTGACCTACACCGCGAGCGAAGACGGCCAGAAGGACCTCTCCCGGATTCACTACGCCCCACTGCCGAAAGACGTGGCCGACCAGGTCCGCCGGATCGTCGGCAGCCTGTCCTGACAGCGCAGGCGTCACGGGTCGGCGGCGAGCAGGTCATGGCAGCGTGTGCCGCGAAATGCTTGCCGCGCCGGCAGTGCAGGAACACTCTGGACGGAGAGGCTCGCTTCGCCACCCCGGACGGAGATCGCCGTGTTCAAGAAGTCCCCGGATCGGCAGGACTGCGGCCGTGGCAGATGCACGGCCTGCACGCAGTGCGGGCGGCGCCCGTGCACCGCGTGGCAGGGGGCGATGACGGTGACCCACCTGGGGCGCACGGTGGTGACGTACCGTGGTTGTTTTCGCCGGTTCCTCTGGGGTGTTGCCGCCGTTGCGGGTCTGCTGATCGGTGGCGGGGTGGCCGGAGTTCTGGCGGCGACCGGTGCGGCTGCCGGAGTGATCGTGCTGGTATGGCTGGCGGCCACCGTGCGGGTGCTGCGGCTCGCACCGTCCTGCGGCGGACCTGGCGGCCCGGGGCCGGGCGGCGCGGGCGTCCGCGAGCCACGTCGGCCGAAGCCGTGCCCGCCGGGTGGGGCGATTGCACTGCCGCTGCCCGAGGACCCACCGGATGGCGCGGCCGCCATCGCTTGAACCTGCGGATCAGCCCTCGGAGAGCAAGAGACCGAAGGTCTGCCTCCCGAGCTCCTCGGCACGCGCCTGATCGACAACGCGACCGGTGACATCCGGATGACGAATTGCCCATGCGGCTGCCGACGCGCGACCGGTGAAGAAGTTCAGCGCATCGCAGCAGACCGCGGCCGCGGACCCTGAGCACGCGCGACGTCCGACGAATACGACGGCGTCAGCCGGCTCCCAAGTCGATTGTCCGTCGTGGACGGTGATCGTCACTCGCGCGTCGGTCATCGGGTCGGACGAGGAGACCACCACGTCTGTGTCGAGCATCGCTCCGACGCCCAGTGCGTCGATGGCGCACATCGACCACACCTCCGGGCCGCCGATGATCCGTACGCGATGCCGCGTTGGCCGGGCGGAAAACGGATACGCAGCCCGAATCCGTCCTGCCTCGTCCAAGGTCACGAAGTCCTCGCGGGCAAGTTCGGCCAGCACCTCGCCCGCCCTGCGGCCGAAGGGCGCCGAAACCGGCTCCAACAGGGCAGGCGCGGGTGCTGCACCTGCCTCGGCGAAGTGCCGCAACACTGCCTGCTGCACCGCCCGCAGACCCCCGCTGACCGGTGCGAGGCGTCCCCGGCCGCCCCTCCCGATCGGATCCAGTACATCAACCTCCGCCGCGAGGGCCTGCCTCAAGGCGGCCACGCTCGGGGCGCCGTCCACCCTGCCGTCCATGTCCCGGTAGAGCCGACACGAGACGGTGGGCACCGCTGTCCCGGCCGCGGCGAAGGGATCGACGCCATCGAGCAGGACGGTTGGCGAACCGGTCATCCCCAGCCGCGCCGCTTCCGCTTCGTCGTGTACCTCGACCAGGTCCAAGTCCGCGGGACGGCCGTCCAGCGCGGCCCTGATCCGCTCCCGTACCACGGGGGCGTTCGGGCACCCCGGGACCGCCAGCACGGTGATCTGCATCGTGGCGTCCTCCCAGCTCATCGCCTCTGAACCGACGGTAGACCTTCCAGCAGACTGGAAGGTCAAGGGCTAGGGGGTGTCGTTCGGATCTTGCCGGGCTCTGCTGCCTGCTCCGCCCCGTACCCCCGGCGGCTACCGCGACTACCCGCTGGAGACGACAAAACGGCTGGCGTTCATCCGGGCTGCCCAGAGCGCCGGTCTCGCACTCGCAGAGATCCGTTCCGTCCTGGTGCTGCGCGACAGCGGCGAAGCCCCCTGTGAGCACGTCACGACTCTCATCAACGAGCACCTCGCTGAGATCGAACGCCGCCTCACCGAACTCCGCAATACCCGCGCCGCCCTCCGCGGATTCGCCCAACGTGCCGCCGAAACCGACCCATCGACATGCACGAGTGACGACATCTGCAGGATCCTCACCCGGCCGTCCTGACGCTTCTGATCCACATAGCTCGCGGGGCTTGTCGTATGCGTGGCGCATCCGGTCGACGACCTCTGCGTCGGCGCCGAGGTCGGCGGCGACCACTGGCATCGCGGCACTGCGGCCAGGGATGCCGCGCCGCAGAAGCAGGCTTCCAGCCGTTGCCAGGTCACCTTCAGCCGGTCACCCCTGCCGAACCTTTCGACGGACCTATTCCGCGATCCGGCCGGGAAGGTTGATTGGATGGCATCGACGAGGCATTCCTGTGCGGTCCCGCGGAAACGTACAGATCGCCGAATACGACCTCGAATCCTTGGGAATCAAAGCGGACTTCCCCCTCGCCTGCCGCCCACTCCCGGCGACAGCGCCTGCTTCCAGGTCGGTTCAGTCGCGGGGCCATGGCGCCCCCGGCCCCTCCGGCACCCCTGCCAGGAGGCTCTGTGCCGCAATCGCGCGCCCCGCCGGGCTGCCGCGCCCCCGGCACGGCGTTTTGGGGCCGGCCGATCCCGTCCCGGAAACGACCGAGGCTCGGCCTCAAAATCGGGCGGCATATGCATAGTTGGTGATTCTGAAAAGAGATACCCGAAGCGCGTTCGAATTCACCGTTCCTTCACGGGTGTTAATGCGGGGCGTTCGGTAGAGCTGTCCGTTCTCACAGGGGAGACAAGTGTTGAGAGAGGGGTAATGCACCCTCGATTAACTGACGCGTAGTGCCGGGGAATCGTCGCACCGCTCCACTCCTTCGCATCGCTACTCATGTGACGACGACAGGAGTGCCCATGCCCTTCATTCCCAGGGCGTCATGGCCGGCGGATCACCGTGACGAGGTCGTCGCGGGTGTGCTTGTCGCGGCGGTGGTCGTTGTCCTTGGATACGCCTCCGGCATCGGCGCTCCGGGGGCCGGCGCCGTGAACAGTGCCCCACCGCCCGCTACTTACCCGTCGGTGTCGCCGCCCGCCGCAGGCGCCGCAGAGCCGGATACACCCGCAACAGATGTGCCCGGCACTGGTAGCGGGTGGCAAGACGGTGGCCCAGGTGCGATGTTGCCGGTGGCGGAGGCGCCCCACGAGGGATCCGCGCACGATCACAGTTCTCAACCTGGAGGCCACTCAGGCCATTCGACCGGCCCCGGCGCGCCGTCGTCACCCACTCCCTCTCCGTCCGAGCCGCAGGCGTGCCAGGACGGCGAGGTGCACCTCGTACAGCCCCTGCTCAACGGTGTCGTCGCGCCCGTGCAGGGCTTGCTGGACAGCCTCGTCGTGCCGGGCACCCCCTCGGCTTCGGCCTCGCCCTCGTACACAGCGGCGGCCTCGGATCCGCCCTTGTGCACCGGCCTTATGCCCGGCGTCGTGTCCCCTGTCGTGCCGGGCGCCGGCGCGGAGGCGACGCCATGACCGTCCGCCGAGCGAGCGTTGTCCTGCTCGCGCTCATCGCTGTGCTGCTGTGCGCGCCCGCGGCGTCCGCCCACACCGAACTCACCTCCACGCCCAAGGACGGCGCCCGGCTCGACCACGCCCCGAGCTCCGTAGGGCTCACCTTCAATGAGCCGGTCGATCCGGCGGACGTGCGCGTGACAGCGGGCAGCAGGAAGCTGTCAGTCACCCGGCCCGATGCCCGGCACCCCCAGGCCGTCGTGGTCGCCGTCCCGAAGTCCGTGGGCGACGCGGGCAAACGGCTGACCCTGGTGTGGCAAGTGACCGACGAACACGACGGCCACACCACCGCAGGAAGGCTCTCCTTCCAGCTACGCGCCGACGCCGCCACCACGAGCGGGGGCGGCGAGGACAGCGTCCCGACGCCCTCCTCCACGCTGCGGGACTACGTCACGGCCGCACGGTGGATCGAATACCTCGCCCTCGCGCTGTTCGTCGGCGGCCTCGGATTCCTCACGTTGATATGGCCGCAGGGCAGCGAGGACCGCCGCGCCCGCACCGTCCTCACCCTCGCCTGGGCGTGCGGGCTCGCGGCAACGGTGGCCGGCACCGGGCTGCAGGGCGCCTACGCCTCCATGGGATCGCTCGGCGACGCCCTCGACCCGGTGACGTACGCCGATGCGCTGGCCGGCGAGGCTGGGGTCGCACGGGCCGCGCGGGCACTGCTCTGGCTGCTGGCCACCGTCGTACTGGGCGCCGTGCTGCAGGGCGGTGAGCGGGCCGCACGCTCGCCGGGCTGGCGGGTGGGCGCAGCCGTGGTCTGCCTCGGGTTGCTGCGCACGGTCGGCATGTCCGGCCACGGCACTGAGGGAACCCACCCCGGCTGGGGCGCGGCCGCCGATCTGGTGCACCTGCTGGGCATTTCGCTCTGGATCGGCGGTCTCGTGCCGCTGCTGACCGGCGTACTGCCGCGGCGCCGACCTGACGAGCTGGCCGCGGTCGTGCACCGCTACTCCACGCTCGCCGGGGCGTCGGTTGCGGCCGTCGCGGCGGCCGGAGTGGTGCTGTCCTGGCAGGTCCTCGGGTCCTTCGGGGCGCTGTTCGACACGTCGTACGGGCGGCTGCTGCTGGTCAAGGTCGCACTGCTTGCCATCGTGCTGCTCGTCGCGCAGCGCAGCCGGAGCTGGGTGCGCACCCGGCTCGACATCGCCGTACTGCTGCGGGGCGATCGCGCCACCGTGCGGCCCTTCGTCTACTCGGTTGCGGCGGAGACGGGCCTCGTGCTTGCCGTCCTCGTCGCGGCGAGTCTGCTCGTCACGGCCGCCCCCGGCCGCTGACCGTCCCAACTGTCCTTTCTATGCAAGGAGTTTGTGCTGTCATGCATGATGAAGACACCCGGCGCCGCAGGGCGCCATCCCGGCGGGGCAATCGCGCCCTACTGATCGGCGGACTGGCCGCCGCGGTCACCGCCGTGACCTGTCTGGCGCTGCTGCAGTCGGCGAGCGGAGCCCCGGCGGCGGTCACCGCCGTCCCCGCCGCGCAGCAGGCGGCGCAGCAGCCCGCGGCCGCGTCGGACAAGGCAGCCGATCACACCATCGTGATCAAGAACATGGCCTACGCAGAACCAAAGCTGACGGTCGCCGTCGGCGAGACCGTGACGTGGGTCAACGAGGACTCCGCGCCGCACACGGTCACGACCACCAGTGGCCCGGAGAAGTTCGACTCCGGCAACCTGGAAAAGGGCGAGAGCTGGTCGTTCACCTTCACCAAGGCCGGCACGTACTCGTACTACTGCGCCGTGCACCCGGACATGAAGGCGCAGATCACCGTCGTCGACAGCGGCTCCGGCAGCTCCGGCGGATCGGGCACGGGGGGCTCCGGCTCCGGGGGTTCGGCCTCCGGTGGCGGGTCGACCGGCGGGAGCGGTACGGGCGGTTCATCCGGTGGCCACACCGGTGGCACGTCCGGCGGCTCCGACTCCGGCGGCAGCCACTCGGGAGGTGCGACGAGCGGCGGTGGCTCGACCGGTGGCAGTGGTTCCGACGATCAGTGTCACAGCGTCCAGCAGGTTCTGCTGCCGATCCTTCAGCACCTCAAGTCCGCTCACCTGGAGGAGTCGCCCGGCGAGCAGATCCAGGACGCGCTGAAGCTCGACAGCTACATCAAGATGCACACGGTCTGGCTCGAATCGGTCCTCACACCGGCGGTTGACGGCGGCGGCGCCACCGTCGACGGGACGCTGAGCGTGCTGCTGCAGCACGTCAAGTCCGCACACCTGGAGGAATCGCCCGGCCAGCAGATCCAGGACATCCTCAACCCCGACGCGTACGTCAAGACACACACCGTATGGGCCGAGCACCTGCTTGCCCCTACCGAGAAGTACCTCACGGAGTCCTGCTGAGGGTCATCGAACCCCGCTGAGGACCACCGGGTCCTGCCGAGGACCACCTAGGCACGAGTGGCGGGCCGGCCGAGTCACAGTCGGCCGGCCCACCACCCCTCCATTGTCCCTCCGCCGCCCACAGAGGTGCCCGGATGACCACCGAAACCCTGCCCCTGCCCCCTGTTCCGTCGTCCGCCGACGGCCCGCGCAGGCTTCCCCGCCCCGGCACCTACACCGCCGGTCCCGGCCGCTGCATCGTCGAACTCACCGCCCGCTACGGCCCGTTCGTCACCCTGCGCCGCCGCCTCACCGCGTCCGACGCCGTCCTGACCGTGCCTGCCGACGCCGACTGCTGCGCCCTGCGCCTGGAGCTCACCGGCGGACCGCTGCGGCGCTCCGTACTCGTCTTCGAAAGCGATCGCGGCGAACCGTCCGACGACGGAGCCCGCCTCGTCTGCCCCGGCGAGCTGACGCTGCACGGCAAGCCCTTCCCCACCGGCCTGCCACTGCGCGTTGTCGATTGCACCGCCGAACGGCTGCTGGTCACCGGCACCACCCAGGTGCCCTACCGCCACCTGCGATCCGCCACTGGTTTCGCACCGCCTCGTACCTTTCCCGCAGACCGGCTGCGTCTGCTCGTCGCCGCGGAGTTCACGTGACCGCCACCCCCAAGACCACCATCCTTCTGCGCGCCCTTGTGGCGGCCATGCTGCTGGTGGCGACGGCCCTCATCGGCCTTCCGTCCACCGCAGCCCAGGCAGCAGGCCACCACCAAGTCAGCATGTCCGGCTACGCGTTCAGCCCGCGCACCCTCACCATCACTGCTGGGTCCACCGTCACCTGGACCAACCAGGACACCGCACCCCACGACGTAAAGACCACATCCGGCCCGCATTCCTTCCACTCCCCCATGCTCGACAAAGGAGGCAGCTGGAGCCACACGTTCACCAGCCCTGGCACATACGGCTACCTCTGCACGGTCCACCCCGGCATGACGGGACAGCTCATCGTGAAGTCGGCCGCCGCCCCGAAGCCGGCGGCCACCCATTCGCACACGCACCAGCCCACCGAGCACCAACACGCCAAGACGTCCGCCGCCGCACCGCCCGGCACACCCCGCAGAAGCACCCGCCCGCCCTCCCCGTCGGCAGGCTCGCCGACGCCCTCCGCCCCACCCTCCGCATCCGCACCGGCCCAGACGCAGGCCGCCCCCGACCCCAAGCCCGCCGCCTCCAACGCACCCCTCCGGCCACTGCTGCTCCTCACCGGAGCCGTCGCCGGAGTCGCAGTCCTTTGCCTGCTCCTGGTCGGCTCCCGCTCGGCAGCCGCGCGGCGTACAGAAGGGAGCGGAGACGTGTGAGCCCGAAGGACGACACTGAGTGCACACGTGTCACGCTGGGAAACCGTGCTGTTTGATCTTGCCCTGAGGGAGCCGTAAGCGGTCGGCCCTTGCAACGAGGAGAGCCCATGGGTCGGCTTTTCCGTACGGCGGCGCGCCGGGCACGCCGGGCCGGGCCGGGTCAGCGCGCGGGGTTACGGTCGGCGGCATGGACGGTGATCGCCAAGGGTGGCGTCAGTGTTTTCTCAGCGGGTCGGTGTTCGCCGTGTGCATGGCCGGCACCACGCTGCCGACTCCCCTCTACGGCCTCTACCAGGAGAAGTTCGGGTTCTCCGAGCTGACGGTGACCGTCGTGTACGCCGTGTACGCCTTCGGGGTCATCGGCGTGCTGCTGCTGGTGGGCAACGCCTCGGACGCCGTGGGCAGGCGGCCGGTGCTGCTGGCGGGCCTGGGATTCGCGGCGGCGAGCGCCGTCTGCTTCCTGTGCGCCACCGGGCTGGGCTGGCTGTATGCGGGGCGGCTGATGTCGGGACTGTCCGCCGGCCTGGCCACCGGGGCCGCGACTGCGTACGTGATGGAGTTGGCACCGCCCGGCGGCGCCTCCCGGGCCACGTTCGTGGCGACGGCCGCCAACATGGGCGGGCTGGGCTGCGGTCCGCTGCTCGCCGGAGTGCTCGCGCAGTACGCCCCCTGGCCGCTGTACCTGCCGTTCGCCGTGCACCTCGCGCTGGTGGCCGGTTCGGCAGCCGTCCTGCTGCAGCTCCCGGAGACCGTACGGGAGCGGCGGCCGCTGAGCACTGTACGGCCGCAGCGACCCGGGCTGCCCACGCAGGTGCGGTCGGTGTTCGGGCCTGCGGCGATCGCCTCGTTCGTGGGGTTCGCACTGTTCGGGGTGTTCACGTCGGTCAGCCCGGCGTTCCTTGCGCAGTCCCTGAACGTGAACAACCACGCCGTGAGCGGGCTGGTCGTCGCGCTGGCCTTCTTCGCCTCGACCGCCGGGCAACTGGCAGTCGGCCGGGTGGGGGTGGACCGATCGCTGCCGCTGGGCTGCGCCGGACTCTTCGCCGGGCTGGCACTGCTCGCAGGCGCGCTGCGCTGGGACCTGCTGCCGCTGGTGGTGCTGAGCGCCCTCGTCGGCGGGGGCGGTCAGGGGCTGGCATTTCGCGGGGCGCTGTCCGCAGTGGCCGAGGCGTCTCCCGCGGACCGGCGCGCGGCGGTGATTTCGACACTGTTCGTGGTTGCGTACGCGGGTATCTCGGTGCCGGTGATCGGTGTGGGGGTCCTCGCGGGTCCGATCGGCCTGGAGGGTGCGGGGCTGGTGTTCATCGCGTGCATGGCCGTCCTGGTCTCGACCGCGGCCGTCTACCTGCTCCGGCGGCCGGTACGGGCGAGAACCTAAGCGCGTACGGACGCGGCCCTGTTGGGCGCCGTGGCGGTGGGCCTCGCAGGGGTGGGGCAGCTCATCGCAACGGCGGGAGTCAGCGCGGCCCCAGGATGAACAGCGCGACCATGACCAGGACCAGCAACGCCCAGCCGAGCACCCCGATTTTCCGGCGCTGCGGGTTGCGTCCCTGGCGCCATGCGCTGACCTCGTGCGGAGCGTCTCCCATAGCCGAACAGCTTAGGACCTGACGTCCACGGCATGAGCGCGCTCGAGCAACACCCGGGCCCTGGATACGAATCAGCCGAGGGGGGCGCTGTCGCTCGTTGTCGGCGCGCGCGATGCGTCCGATCGCCCCGCCGCCGCTGCGGAGGCCGGGGCCGCCGGGGTGCACGTGACCTTGTCGCGAGGCGTGTAGTGAGTCTTGAAGCCTTCGCGCTTGACTTCCCGGCCGTCCTGCACGAAGACGCGGCCGACGGAAACGTCGAACCCTTCGAGAGGGGTCTGGACTTCGCACGTCGGGCCGCTGCCTGTGCGCGTGGCCGGCGGCTTGATGTTGGTGCGCGGCCCCTTGGTCGCACGTATCTCGTCGTACTTCTTCGTACCGAGGAAGGTGATGGTCACCGACGTGTCCGTGGATTCGGCCTTGATGTAGAGGGCGTGACCGGAATCGTTGGTCCAGCGGAGGTCGAGGGTGCCCCACGCGACCGTGGCCTCGCGGCCTTCGGGGTAGCGCTCGATGTAGAAGGAATGGGCGCCGTGCTCCACGGGCTTGACGCCTGCGAAGAACATGGCGTTGTACATGGTCGTGGCGACCGCGGAGACGCCGCCGCCGGGCGACTTCACGTACTGACCATTGTTGATCATGATGCCTTCGACGAAGCCGTTGTCCTTCGTGCGCTCGCCGACCGTGCGGTTGAAGCTCCACTCCTGTCCGGGAAGGACAACCGAGCCGTTGATGAGCTCCACCGCGCGGCCGATGTTGGTGCTGCGGTAGGGGGCGGCCGGGAAGGCGACGGTGAAGGAGGAGACCTTCTCCTTGATGCCGAGCCGCTGTGCGGATGCACTCGTGAGCTTCGGCTGGACCGCTGGGGAGGCGATCTCGCCGGTGCGGGCCGGGCCGGAGCGGGTGAGCAGAGGCATCACGGCATCGCCGAGTGCCGTCGCCGTGACGTGCCGCCCCACGCTGCTGTCCTGGGCCACCACGACGCGGTCGTCGGCGTCGAGACGGAGCACGGCATCCCGAGGGCCGTGGGAGGCGTCCCGCACCGGGCGGGAGACAGCGGGGTCGGCGAACAGACCCTTGGAGTCGAGGCTCGGCACAAGTCGGTTTCGGCTGTCGGGCTTCATCGTCAGATGCTTGCCGAGCGTGGCGGGAGCCATGGAAATGCGTTGGTCGGCAAGAGTCACCGTGACGGGGCCGGACATCGCGGGCTGGGCGAACACCTTCATGGCCCGCTCGGTCTCGTGCAGGCCGATACGCGGCTGCGTCTGCTTCACCGGCACGACGACGGGGGTGGCAGGCTTCGTGTCGAGGTAGCCGTCGCGGATGGCGTCCCGGGCCTCGTCCGCGATCACGGTGACGCCGGTCACCGGAGCGGTGGCCTGCGCTCTGCCGTTGTCGAACGCTACCGCTCCGTCCCGCACCTGCCGCTTGGTGGCGGCGGCGATACGGTCGACGCCCGCCCGGCTCTGCTGCTCGTCCACGCGTACCACCGGCTCGACATCCCGTCCGTCGGACGCGAAGAGCCTGCCGATCGCTGTCACCGGGTCGGATCCGGCGCTCGCGGCACGGTCGACGGTCGCTGCAGTGTCGAGGGACAGCCCGAGCGCGCCGGGATCGGCCTTCTCGACACGGTCACCGATCTTCAGCGCGACGGGCGCCGCGAAGGCCGGCCCGAGCTTGCGGTCCAGGACCCGCTCGGCCTCTGCTCGGCCCATTCCGCCGATGTCGACACCGCGCACCGTTGTGCCATCGGCGATGTCGTCGCCGGCCGAGAGTCCAGTGAGGTAGAGGCCACCCAAGCCGAGCGCGACGGCGCCACCTGCGACGGGCAGAACCACCCGCCAGTTGACGGTTCTGCTGCGTGCGCGTCCCATGTCTCTCCCTGTAGCGCCGACGGACCGGAAAGGTGCGTTTGGCCAGCCGGAGCCAGACCTGCACAAGCGAATTCGCACAGAATAATCCACAAAATGGACGAAATCGGAAGAATGTAATTTCCGTCACGATCGAGGAGTACTGAGATAGATCCTCGAGACACCGTGCGGTCGAGGCCGCGGGTGCTCAGTGTCCGAGCGGTGGCCAGAACCAACTCTCTCCATCGCTCGCCCAGGCCGCCGACCGGCGGCGACGGAGCAGCCTCGGCGGACGCCGCCCCGTCTTCGACCCGGAGGCATAAGCGGGGCTCTCGTGCGTGGCGAAACAGACCGATCAGGATCCGAGAAGCGCGGTCACCGAGCCGCAGCTAGCGTGACCGCCATGGACATCACCATTCACTGGGCCTTCCTCCCGCACGACGACCCGGACGCATCCCTGGCCTTCTAGGGCGACAGGCTCGGCTGCGAGGTCCGCACTTCCGGGCTTCCCGTTCGTCTTTGGCCCCGACAATCCCACCGGGTCGATGCGACCCACGGCTTCAGGAGTGACCATGACCGGCTCTTCCACTCAGGGAATCAAGACCGTGCTGCATCCCGTGTCCGACCTGGCGGCGGCCAAGGCGGTGTACGCCGCCCTGCTCGGCGTACCGCCGCAGAGCGACGAGTCTTATTACGTCGGCTTCGAGGCCGGGGGTCAGCACATCGGGCTGGTGCCGGGCGGGGGCTCGCAGGGCATGACCTCGCCGGTGGCCTACTGGCAGGTGGAGGACATCGAGGCGAAGCTGGCCGAGGTGACCGCCGCGGGGGCCACTGTGAAGGAGCCCGCGCACGACGTCGGTGGCGGCCGCCTGGTGGCCACCGTCACCGACCCCGATGGCAACGTGCTCGGGCTGCTTCAGGACCAATGAGTGCCGGCCCCGCTTCCCCGCTCAGGGGCGTCGAGACACCAAGCATCTCCTCACCCACGACAAAGACGCTGGGCAGCCAGTGCCTCGTGCGGACGGTGCACCGTAGGTGGTGCGGCTGGGGCTGGGCCACACCCGCAACATGTCCATGATCGCGGGCGAAGTCGAGGTCCTCGAGCTCGAGGCGCTGCCGCAGGAGCAGGGTGACCGGTTCGTCGCGCACACCGGCTTCGACCCGCGTGCGCCGGCCTCGCCGTACCGCTGGTTCCACATCTGCCCGCACCGCGTCCAGGCTTGGCGCGAGGTGAGGGAGATGCCAGACCGCGAGCTGATGCGCTACGGCCGCTGGTTAGTCTGACACTCGGCCGGGCGCGCCGCGTGGCCGGAGCCCAGAGGTTCCAGGGGCCGAAGTGGCGTGGTTGCCTTGGTTCTTGCGGCGAGCGCGACCCCGTCAGGCGGACAGGCGTCGCGCCACCCCGGCAGACACCGCCGGTCAGGTAGACAGCGGACCGTTGCCGCGGCCGCGACGAGGAAGTAGAACCAGACGTGCTGCTCGCAGCTGGGCAGATCGAGCCAGGCGATGCCGGCGGAGACCGCGAAGGCGGCCACCGCCCAACAGATGGAGACACGATGAGCCAGGCCGAGAAGACGGACACGCAGTCGCCTGCGCTGCACGATGCCGACAGCCACGATCTGATCCGCGTGCACGGCGCGCGAGTGAACAACCTCAAGGACCTCAGCATCGAGATCCCGAAGCGCCGGCTGACGGTGTTCACCGGCGTCTCCGGCTCGGGCAAGAGCTCGCTGGTGTTCAACACGATCGCCGCGGAGTCGCAGCGGCTGATCAACGAGACCTACAGCACCTTCGTGCAGGGCTTCATGCCGAACCTTGCACGGCCCGAGGTCGACGTACTCGACGGGCTGACGACCGTGATCACCGTCGACCAGCAGCGGATGGGTGGCGACCCCCGCTCCACCGTCGGGACCGCCACCGACGCCAACGCGATGCTGCGCATCCTCTTCAGCCGGCTCGGGAAGCCGTACATCGGCTCGCCCAGCGCGTACGCCTTCAACGTCGCCTCGGTCCGGGCGAGCGGTGGCATCACCGTCGAACGCGGTGCCGCCAAGACCAAGACCGTGAAGGCGACCTTCAACCGCACCGGCGGCATGTGCACACGCTGCGAGGGCAGGGGCAATGTCTCCGACATCGACCTCACCCAGCTCTACGACGACTCCAAGTCGCTCGCGGAAGGCGCGTTCACCATCCCCGGCTGGAAGTCGGACAGTCAGTGGACCGTGCAGGTCTATGCCCAGTCCGGCTTCGTCGACCCGGACAAGCCGATCCGCAAGTACACCAAGAAGGAGCTGCAGGACTTCCTCTACGGGGAGCCGGTCAAGGTCAAGGTCAACGGCGTCAACCTCACCTACGAGGGGCTGATCCCCAAGATCCAGAAGTCGTTCCTGTCCAAGGACAAGGAGGCGATGCAGCCGCACATCCGGGCGTTCGTGGAGCGGGCGGTCACGTTCACCACCTGCCCCGAGTGCGACGGCACCCGGCTCAGTGAGGGGGCCCGGTCGTCGAAGATCAAGCGGAAGAGCATCGCCGACGCCTGCGCGATGGAGATCAGGGACCTGGCCGAGTGGGTCCGCGGCCTCAAGGAGCCCTCGGTGGCACCGCTGCTCACTGCGCTCCAACGAACCCTCGACTCGTTCGTGGAGATCGGGCTCGGCTACCTCTCGCTCGAACGGCCGGCGGGCACGCTGTCGGGCGGCGAGGCGCAGCGCGTCAAGATGATCCGCCACCTCGGCTCCTCGCTCACCGACGTCACCTATGTCTTCGACGAGCCCACCATCGGCCTGCACCCCCATGACATCCAGCGGATGAACGACCTGCTGCTGCGGCTGCGGGACAAGGGCAACACAGTGCTCGTCGTGGAGCACAAGCCGGAGACGATCGTGATCGCCGACCATGTCGTCGATCTCGGCCCCGGCGCCGGTACGGCGGGCGGCACCGTCTGCTTCGAGGGCTCCGTCGAGGGGCTGCGGTCCGGCGGCACTATCACCGGCCGCCATTTCGATGACCGGGCGACTCTCAAGGAGACGGTGCGGAAGCCCACCGGCACGCTGGAGATCCGCGGCGCGACGGCGAACAACCTGCGGGATGTCGACGTCGACATCCCGCTCGGGGTGCTTACCGTCATCACCGGGGTCGCCGGCTCCGGCAAGAGCTCGCTCGTGCACGGGTCGCTGCCACACCAGTCGGGGGCCGCCGGCGAGAGTGTGGTGTCGATCGACCAGGCACCGATCAAGGGCTCGAGGCGCAGCAACCCGGCGACGTACACCGGACTGCTCGACCCGATCCGTAAGGCGTTCGCCAAGGTCAACGGCGTGAAGCCGGCGCTGTTCAGCGCCAACTCCGAGGGTGCCTGCCCCAACTGCAACGGCGCCGGCGTCATCTACACCGACCTGGCGATCATGGCCGGCGTCGCCACCACCTGCGAGGTGTGCGAGGGCAAGCGGTTTGAGGCATCGGTGCTCGACTACCACCTCGGCCGCCGCGACATCAGCGAGGTGCTCGCGATGTCGGTGACCGAGGCCGAGGAGTTCTTCGGCGCCGGCGAGGCGCACACGCCGGCCGCGCACCGCATCCTCGACCGGCTCGCCGACGTCGGGCTCGGCTACCTCAGCCTCGGCCAGCCGCTCACCACACTGTCCGGCGGCGAGCGGCAGCGGCTCAAGCTGGCCACTCATATGTCAGACAAGGGCGGCGTCTACGTCCTCGACGAGCCGACCACCGGCCTCCACCTCGCCGATGTGGAGCAGCTGCTCGGCCTGCTCGACCGGCTCGTCAACTCCGGTAAGTCGGTCATCGTCATCGAGCACCACCAGGCGGTCATGGCGCACGCCGACTGGATCATCGACCTCGGCCCCGGCGCCGGCCACGACGGCGGCCGGATCGTCTTCGAGGGCACACCCGCCGACCTCGTGGCCGCTCGCTCCACCCTCACCGGCGAGCACCTCGCGGCCTACGTCGGCACCTGACCGAGGCTCTCGCGGACACCGTGGGACGAGTTCTCTCATCTGTTTCGACTCGTCCCACTCAGCCGGCAGGCGCGGGAGTGGACCAGCCGGGAGCCGGCTCGGGAAATGCGGACGTACGACGCGTCTTCGGTGTCACCGAGTTCCACTGCGGGTCAGCACCTTGGTGCCCAGAGGAGTGGCCGGGACTCCCACGGGGCGTACCTCGAGCCAGGCAGCGAAGGCGTGACACCGCGCCCCGCCCTGCCTGCTGTGATTCTGCGTCGGCCCCGCGGGGACGGCCGACCACGCCATGACGGTCGGGCATCACTTCGCACCTTCCGCAGCCACCGCACTCCCGCTAACGGCGACCTGACGGGCGCTATCCCTTGTGGCCGTATCTCGTCCGGCCCCCAGGATGCGTGTGTTCCTGCAGATCGAACCGGTGGCGTTTGACGTGCTGTGCCTTTGCCGAGCCTGCGGAGGGTTCCCCCGGCGTTGTCCATGTCCCCAGAGCGATCTCGGCGGTGATGCCGGGACCGAAGCCGGCCATCAGGCCTTTGTGGCCGTCGAGTGTCGACTGCTCGTCGAACATGCGGGCCAGGGCGTCGAGGACGACCGCGCTGGCGATGTTGCCGTACTCGGTGAGCGTGGCTCGGCTGAAGCGGAACGCTTCGGGCGGCACGTCGAGGAAGTGGCTCAGGTCGTCCAGGATGCGCGGGCCACCGGCGTGGACGATGTAGAAGTCCAGTTTGCCGACGTTCCATTGGTGCTGTTCCGCCACGGCGCGCAACGCGGGGCTGAGGGGCTCCATTGTCTTCGGTACCCGTTTGTCGAGTTGGAAGTGGAAGCCCGTGGAGCGGATCGCGTAGGAGATCCAGTCCTCGGTGTTGGGAATGAGGTAGGAGCCGTTGCCTTCCAGGCGGATTCCGGTGCCGCCTTTCCCTCGGACCACAGCGGCGGCTATGCCGTCACCGAACAGGCCGTTGGAGAGCAGCGAGCCCACACCGAGGTCGGTCGGCTGGTAGCACAACGAGCAGAACTCGCAGGCCACAATCAGCACGTTGGCGTCGGGGTACGCCGTGCAGAAGTCGTGCGCTCGGTTCACGGCGGCTCCGCCTGCCGCGCAGCCGAGTTGGGCGATGGGCATCTGCCGTGTCTCCGGTTTGAAGCCCATGGTGTTGATGAGCCATGCGGTAAGCGAGGGCATCATGAAGCCGGTGCAGGACACATAGATGATCAAGTCGATCTGTGACGGATCCACTTGAGCCTGGTCGAGCGCCCGCTGAACGACGGTAGGTACGCGGGCCTTGGACTCCGCTTCGTAGATGGCGCTGCGGGCATCCAGCCCCGGATGCTTCAGTACCACCTCGATGGGTTGGATCAGATGCCGTTTCTGCACCCCGGTGTTCTCGATCAGGCGTAGCGCCAGGGCAAGTTGTGGATGGCCGTGGTGCAACCTCCGTGCCAGCTCGAGGGTTTCCTCGTTGGTGATGACGTGTTCGGGGACCGCTATTGCCGGCTTGCACAGAACTGCCATGGGATTGCTCCTTGCGGTCGGTGATCCCGGGCACGGCCGTGGCCTGTCCTGGGAGTTCAACGGTCGGCGGGCAGCCGCAACTGACCTGGGCGCTCGGAGATGGCGCCGGGGTGGATTGCTTGAGATGGAGCGCAGCCGGGCCGTCCGTCGGGGATGGCGTCCGGGCTGAGCGGCAAGGCTTGGGAGCCGCCTCGGCGGCTTGGCCAGCGCATTTCAATGTACGGCAGATGGATCACTGCCGCATGTCGGTCCGCGGACCGCCCCGAGGACCGTGCGGCGGCCTGGTGGAGCAGGGTGAAGCGACCCTCTTCGTCGGCTGCGGACTGTCGCGTCGTGCCTCGGCCCTCCGGTGCCGGAGAGTTCTCTCGCGGTTGCGGCGGAGCGGGCCGCGGGATGTCACCGGTGAGAGGTGAAACCCCGCGGCCCGCTCGGTACCGGGGTCGTGTGCTCCGCTCTCACCAGGTGACCGGCAGCGCGAGTGGAAAGCGCCAGATCGACGTCGTGTTCCACTGCAGTTCTTCGGCGGGCTTGGCCAACGCGAGGCGGGGGAAGCGCTCAATAAGCGTTCCGAGGGCGACTTCGAGTTCAGTTGCGGCAAGTGGTGCGCCGAGGCAGTGGTGGGCGCCCCAGCCGAAGGTCATGTGGGGTGGGCCGGTGCGTTCCAGGTCCAGCTCGTCGGGTCGGTCGAACTTGCGGTCGTCCCGGTTGGCGGTCAGATAGGAGACGTGCACAATGTCGCCGGCGGGGATCGTGACCCCGCTCAGGTCCACGTCTTCCATGGCCACTCGGGGGATACCGACACCCTTGCGGAAGGGGATGAAGCGCAGCAGCTCGTTGATCGCCTTGGGCAACATCTCCGGGCGCTCGCGCAATGTCGCCAGTACGTGAGGCCGGGTGAGCAACAGGTAGGCCAGGTTCCCGATCTCGTACGTTGTCGTGTCCTGGCCTGTGATGAGCAGGACCATGGCCATGACGGCCAGTTCCTGGTCGTCAAGGATTTCATCGCCGTCACGGGCCGTCGCCAGAGCGCTGATCAGGTCGTCACCGGGATTCCTTCGGCGCTGCGCGGTCAGCGTTGCGAAGTAGGCGCGCAAGTCGGCCTTGGCCCGTACGGCGGCGTCCCGGTTGCCGACTGCGGTGTCCATCATTGTCCGGGCGTGGGCGCGCAGCTGCGTTTGGTCCGCCTCGGGGATCTCCAGAACCTCGCAGATCGTGATCAGAGGCAGTGGTCCGGCAAGGTGCTCCATGAGGTCGGCGGGGGTGCCGTGGTCCGTCATCCGGTCGAGCAGCTCGTTGACGACATGCTGGGTGCGCTGCCTCATGCGTTCGATGTGGGCCGGGGCGAAGGCTTTCGACACAAGGCTGCGCAGGCGGCTGCTGGCCGGTGGGTCCATGAGATTGATCGCCTCGGACTGGACGATCGGTTCGGGTGTCATGCGCGGGAAGTCCCGGCCGGCGACGGCGTTGCGGCTGAAACGCCGGTCGGTGGTCACCGTCCGCACGTCGTCGTAGCCGGTGACGAGCCATGCCGTGCCCTCGCCGTAGGGCAGACGGATCCGGGCGACGGGTCCGTCGTTCATGAGCTCTCTGAGCACCGGGTCGAACTCGAGGGCCTCGGCGAAGCCGAATGGACAGTTCCGGGGGTTGGAGCCGAGGGTCATGCGGATCTCCAGGTGGGCACCTGCTGCTGCTCTGGACGCGACAGCCGTACCCGTTCCGCCCGCTGCCCTACCGGATCGCCCCGGAATGAACCGAGATTTCATCCGTGTTGCTCAGGCACGATGCCGCGTGGGACGTTGCCGCTTGCCCGACACCCCGCCCACCACCGTGCCGGAGAGCGGTACTTGAGCGCTGTGAGGGCGCCCGCCGCCTTGCTGCGCGCTGCCGGAGGGCCCGGCCACCTCCGCCCCCGCACCATGAGTACGTTCGCCGGCCACCCTCCCCCTCCACCGAACAGGGAATTACCCCGTCAAAGAGTGCAAACTCGTCCCTATCGGAGTGAAGGGTGCTGAGTGAACCGTGGATCTGGAGAGCATCGCCAACGAGCTGTACGGGCTTCCACCCGAAGACTTCATCGACGCCCGCAACCAGCACGCGGCCGCAGCCCGTACAACCGGAGACAGAGAACTGGCGGGCAAAATCGGTGCGCTGAGGCGGCCGACGCTGTCCGCATGGGCCGGCAACCGGCTCGTACGTGGTCGGCCCGACGCCGTCGCCGGTCTGCTCCGCCTCGGCGAGGGCCTGCGAGAAGCCCACCAGGAACTCGACCCGGAGCAGCTCCGTGAACTGTCCAGCCAGCAGCATCGCCTGATCGGCGAGCTGGTGCGCCAAGCCCGCCGGCTGGCAGCCGAAGCAGGGCATCCGCTCAGCGACGCGGCGCAGCGCGAAGTCGAAGGAACCCTGCACGCGGTCCTGGCCGATCCGCAGGCAGCCCAGGAATGGGCCTCCGGCCGCCTCGTCAAACCGCTCACTCCCCCGGTCGGCTTCCCCCCGGCCGCCGCCAGCGGCGTCCAGCGAACGACTTCCGCCTCACCCTCAACGCGCTCCGGCGGCCCCGCCGGTCAGGACGCCACGCAGGCTGGCGAGGCGTCGAGTCGAAGTGGCACACAGCAGCGCACGGCGGAACGGCAACGCAAGGTCGCCCAGGCCCGCGAGGACGCGGAGAGTGCCGAGCGGCAGGCACGCGACCGGGAGGACCAACTCCGGCAGGCCGAATCGGCACAGGGGCAGGCCGAGAAGCAGCTCCGGGAGGCCGAGGGGCGGACCGCGGCCCTCACCCAGGAGCTGAAAGCCGCCGAGGAGCACAAACGCCAGGCCCGCAGCGCACTCGACCGGGCTCGGCGCGCGGCCTCGGATGCCGCCCGTAAGGCCGGCGAAGCTCGCAGCGGCGCACAGGCCGCGCACGCCCGGGCCGCGCGTAGGGAAGCGGATGAGAAGTGATCGACACGTCAGCAAGCCGGACGGCGGTACAGCGGGCGGGGCCCGAGAGGCAGCGGCGCTGAGAGGAGCGCAGGTGTTTCAGCAGTCTCGATGCCTCTTCCTGATAATCAAGGATGTGATTAGTCACTTCCTTGAGTACGATGCAGGGGCGGACGAGAAAGAGGGAAGGGGCTGCCCCGATGGCCTTGCGACATGCGGTGCTGGCGGCGCTGCTCGACGGCGAGTACAGCGGATACCAGCTGGCGAAGGCGTTCGACATCGGCGTCGCGAACTTCTGGCACGCCCTGCCCCAGCAGCTGTACGCCGAGCTGACCAAGCTGGAGAAGGAAGGGCTGGTCGCAGGCCGGCAGGTGGTCCAGGAGGCCCGCCCCAACAAGCGCCTGTTCACGGTCACCGACGCCGGCCGCGCAGAGCTGGAAAAGTTCGCCGCAGCCGTATCGAAGCCCTCGTTCATCCGCGACGATCTGCTCGTCAAGGTCCAGGCCGCCGACCGCATCGGCACCGCGCCGGTGATCGAACAACTCGAAGAGCGAGCGTCCGCAGCCGAGGCCAAGATCGAGCTTCTCGGCAAGCTGCTACGGAAGATGCGCGGCGAAATGGACGAGGAGGAGTTCCTGCGCCGAGGCGAGCGGATCGGGCCGTACCTGACATGCCTGCGCGGCCTGGACTTTGAACAGGGCCACCGGGACTGGTGCCTGCGGATCGCAACCGTCCTGTGGGAAAGGCAGACGACTCATGCCGAGCGGTGACTACCTGCGTTACGTCGCCCTGGGCGACAGCCAGACCGAAGGGCTCGGCGACGGGGACGACAGCATCGGCCTACGGGGCTGGGCCGACCGGCTCGCCGAGCACCTCGCGGCCGCCAACCCCGGGCTTCGTTACGCCAATCTGGCCGTCCGAGGACGTGTCGCCGGCCAGGTCCGCACTGAACAGCTGGGGCCTGCCCTGGCGCTGCGCCCCGACCTGGCCACCGTCGTCGCCGGGGTCAACGACCTGCTCCGGCCCCGTTTCAACGCCGCAGAGGTGGCAGGGCACTTGGAAGAGATGTTCGCCGCGCTCACCGCCGCCGGGGCCCACGTGGCGACCCTGACCTTCCCCGACGTCGGAAAGATCACGCCCCTGGCCCGGCCGATCAGGTCCCGCGTGTTCGACCTCAACACCCGCATCCGCGCTGCGGCCGCCCGTCACGGGGTCACGGTCGCCGAAACCGCCCGGCAGCCCGTCGCCACCGACCCACGGCTGTGGAGCGCGGACCGACTCCACGCCAGCCCCCTCGGCCACGAACGGATCGCCGCAGCCGTCGCCCAAGCCATCCACCTGCCCGGAAGCGACGACGCCTGGACGCTCCCCCTGCCACCACAGGCAGTTCCCGCGGGCCGGCAAGCCGCAGGAGCCGAACTGCAATGGGCGGCTGGATTCCTCGGCCCCTGGCTCGGACGCCGTCTGCGCGGTCAGTCCTCCGGCGACGGCCGCACCGCAAAACGCCCCCAACTCCTGCCCCTGAGCGCCACGCCCGACTCCCCGGCAGAAACCGGTCAGCAGGAATCGCCGTAGAGACAGCATCGGCCCCGGGACGGATCCTCTCGAACCGCCCGGCGCTGTGCACATGGCCTCGCTGCCGGGCGACGGGCTGAGCGCCGAGATCCATCCGGCCTGCGACAAGCAAGGCATGCCCGACACCGTGGACGCCCTAGCGGGTGAGACCGGCGGAGATGGTGGTGAGGGTGCGTTCGACGACCGCGTCGCGCTGTTCGGCGGGGAGGCGGGCGAGCGGGCCGTCGAGGATGAGCAGGGAGAGGCCGTGGACGGCCGACCAGGCGGCAACCTCGGCGGCGGGCCGGTTCTCCGGCCGCATCCGGCCCGCGGCCACGAGCGTGTCGAGCACGTCCGAGAGCAGCACGAACGCAGCGAACTCCGGCCTGGCCTCGGGGGCCTCGAGGCCGTTGAAGTCGCTGCTCTGCGCCAAGGGCGTACGGCAGAAGGCGGTGCGGTAGAGCCCCGGGTGCTCGATCGCGAACCGGACGTACCCACGGCCGATCGCCTCGACCTTGGCAACGGCCTCCTCACCCGGGTCGTCGAGCCCGGGGTGTACACGCACGGCCTCGGCCATCGAATCGGCGAGCGCCTGCTGGCCGCGGATCTTCACCGCCTCGAGGAGATCTCCATGGCTGGTGAAGTGGCGGTAGGCGGCGGTGGGTGACACGCCGACGCTGCGGGCCGCCTCACGCAGTACGACACGCTCGGGGCCGCCTTCGGTCGCGAGTTCGACGGCGGCCTCGATCAGCGCGTTGCGCAGGTCGCCGTGGTGGTATCGGGCCTTGCCGCCCGTAGTCGATCCCATGACCCCGTCCTGTCTGATGTTGACGCTATTAACATTGTGTGCCACTTTCGATGTTAATGGCGTAAACATCCAGAGGTGATGACCATGTTCGGCCGAATTTCGGAGCTGGCCCTCCGGCGGGGCCGGCTCGTACTGACACTCACCGTGGTGGCCGTGGTCGCCATGGGCGCCATCGGGTTCGGGGCGTTCGGCAAGCTCCTGGGCGGCGGGTTCGAGGATCCGAGCGCGCCCTCGGCCCGCGCCCAGCAGCTCATCGACGAGAAGTTCGGCGGCGAGAGCAACCTGGTCCTGCTGGTCCGGGCCGACGACGGCGGCGTCGGCTCCCCCGCCGCCGAGCGCGCCGGCCGCACCCTCACCTCGGAGCTCAAGGGCGAGCCCACCGTGGCGAACGTGATCTCGTACTGGGACTCCGGCGCCTCCGCGCTGACCTCCCGGGACGGGAACGAGGCGCTGGTGCTCACCCACGTCAAGGGCGACGACACCGAGCAGGCCGACAACGCCTCGGCGATCATCGGCAAGTACACCGGCGACCGGAACGGGCTGACCGTTCAGGCCGGCGGAGCGGCCGCGGTCGGCGACGAAGTGCCCACCCAGGTCGCCAAGGACCTCGCGCTGGCCGAAATGATCGCCGTGCCACTGATCCTCGTCCTGCTCGTGATCGCCTTCGGCAGCGTCGTCGCGGCACTGCTGCCGCTGGTCATCGGGCTGATCGCAATCGTCGGCACCTTCGCCGAGCTCTATGTGCTCGGCAGCCTCACCAGCGTGTCGGTGTTCTCGATCAACCTCACCACCGCCCTCGGCCTGGGCCTCGGCATCGACTACGCCCTGCTCATGATCAGCCGGTTCCGCGAGCACCTCGCAGAAGGCGCCGACGTTCCCGAAGCGCTCCGGCACACGGTACGGACGGCCGGACGGACGATCGCCTTCTCCGCGGCCACCGTCGCCGCCGCACTCGCCGCGCTGCTCGTCTTCCCGCAGTACTTCCTGCGCTCCTTCGCCTACGCGGGCATCGGCGTAGTGGCCATCGCCGCCGTCAGCGCCCTGCTCGTCATCCCGGCGCTGCTCGCCGTACTGGGCCACCGGGTCAACAACGGCCGACTGCCCTGGGCGAAGACGGTACGGAGCGCCGAGGCACCCCTCTGGGCCCGGCTGTCCCGCACGGTCATGCGCAGGCCCGCCCTGACCGCACTGCCGGTCCTCGCGATACTGCTGCTCGCCGCGAGTCCGCTGCTCGGCGTCACCTTCGGCACACCGGACGAGCGGGTGCTGCCCGAGAGCGCCCAGAGCCGGCAGGTCGCCACCGCGGTGCAGCACGACTTCAATGGCAGCGACGAGTCGGCGGTGCAGATCGTCACGACCGGGCCGGTGGCCCCGGCCGACCTGCGCTCGTACGCGACCGACCTCTCGCGGCTCGACGGCGCGGTGCGGGTCGAGACCTCCGCCGGCACCTTCCAAGACGGCCGCTCCGCCCTGCCCGGGCCCGCGAACGCCGCGCTCGGCCGGCCCGACGCCCAGCGCATCACCGTCGTCACCGACCTCACCCCCAAGTCGGGCGAGGCTCAGAACCTCGTCAAGGACGTACGGGCAGTGGATCCGCCCGCCGGGACCACGGCGCTGGTCGGCGGCACCGACGCGCGCCTCGTCGACTCCAAGTCCTCGATCGCCGACCGGCTCCCGGCCGCAATCGGCCTCGTGGCGGGCACCACCTTCCTGATCCTCTTCCTGTTCACCGGCAGCGTGGTCCAGCCACTGCGGGCGCTGATCCTCAACGCCATCAGCCTCACCGCGGCCATCGGCGTCATGGTGTGGATCTTCCAGGACGGCCACCTGTCCTCCCTGCTCGGCTTCACACCGCAGCCGATGGACACCTCGATGACGGTGCTCATGTTCTGCATCGCCTTCGGCCTGTCCATGGACTACGAGGTCTTCGTGACCAGCCGGATCAAGGAGCTGCACGACGCGGGCGCCGACACGGAGACCGCCGTCACCAGCGGGCTGTCGCACACCGGACGAATCGTCACCATGGCAGCCGGGCTGCTCGCCGTGAGCTTCTTCGCCTTCGGCACGGCCCACGTCAGCTTCATCCAGATGTTCGGGCTCGGCAGCGGCCTGGCGATCCTGATCGACGCCGTGGCCGTACGCGGGGTGCTCGTGCCGGCGGCCATGCGACTGCTGGGACGCACGGCCTGGTACGCGCCGAGGCCGCTGCGCGCGGTGCACCGGCGGCTTGGCCTCACCGAGAGCGCACCCACCGAGAAGGAGCCAACACCCGCCAGGGTCTGACCCCTTACACCCGTACGAAAGCCGCCGCCGCATCGGACGAATTCCAGCGACCGTCGACCGCACGTGGCGGCCCCGGGCGCGGCCGCGCTGCCTCGGGCAGCACTCCCCCGGCGATCCCGACGCCCTTGCAGGGGCGGCTCACGCGGGTCCATGCCCGGCATCCGCGGCGCCGCCGATGCTGAAGTGCGACGGCGCGACGAGCGCTCCACCTGGCGTGGCGCCCTGGGTCCGGCGGGGGCACGCTGAGAATGAGGACGTCTTGTGATGGCGTCCATGCGATTCCGAATGGCCCGGCCTGATCTACGGCCGGACAGGACATGCGACAGAGGGACAGCGGCGATGATCGAGGCAGCCGACATCCGCGAGTGGCGCAACCAAGCCGTGGTGGACCCGGGCGGGCGCAAGATCGGTGTCCTCGAAGCCATCTACGTAGACACCACCACGGACGAGCCCGCGATGGCCACCGTGCTGACCGGCATGCCCACCCGCCACCGCCTGGTCTTCGTCCCCATCGACGACGCGATCGTCGGACCGGGCTACCTCAAGGTCTCCCACGCCAAAGCGCTGGTCAGAAAGGCCCCCGCAATTGGCACGGACGACGTACTGCCCGCTGAGCGGGAGGAGGCGATCTTCCAGCACTACGGAATGAGCTACCAGCCAGGCGCCAACGGCGAACGACAGCTCGCACGCCGCTGACCTCCGGATTTTCATTCCCAAGGATGCGTTCGCGTCATGGTTCTCTTCCTGCTCCTGATCATCGTGGCCATCGTGCTGGGAATCATCGGCACCGCGGCGAACGGGCTGGGCTACCTGCTCATCATCGGCATCCTGCTGTTCGCAGCCGATCTGGCCTTCGCTGCCCGGCGCTTGTCCCGGCGGACGCGGCGACGCCCGCCGCGATGACCATGCCTGGCAGCCTGCCCCTGCAGCCCCCAACCTGGGCGTGGGGCCGAGCCGAGGCGGCGAAGACTGCGATCGACACACTTCGCAGGGTCCGCCAGGGCACTGCGGATCGAGGAGGTGGCTTCAGATGACGGAGCCGATCAGTACAACCGCACCAACCGAGCCCCGTGCGTCCCGCCCACAGCGGGAAAGAACGCTGAAGTCCAAAAAGACCGGGCCGGACGCGGCGCCGGGGATCCGGGGCGCAACCAGCATCGCGGACGGGGTGGTGGAAAAGATCGCCGGGATGGCGGCCCGGGAAGTGCCGGGCGTCCACGCCCTGGGCGGCGGGTTCGCCCGCACCATGGGCGCGGTACGCGGCATGGTCCCCGGTGGGCGAACAAGCGTCGGCCACGGAGTCAAGGTGGAAGTGGGCGAGCGCCAGAGCGCCATCGATCTCGCGGTCGTCGTGGAGTACGGGTTCGCGATCGCCGACGTCGCCGCAGAGGTCCGTGAGAACGTCATCGCCGGGGTCGAGCGGATGACGGGTCTGGAAGTGGTCGAGGTGAACATCGCCGTCAACGACGTCCATCTCCCGTACGAAGAGGAGGAAGGGACACCCGAGGGTCGGGTGCAGTGACCACTCCCGCCCTAGGGCCTGTCGTTCGGATCTTGCCGGGCTCGCGTGCCCTGGCACGCACTCCCCCGTAGCCCTTCGGGCACGGGAGGTGCCCCCACGCCGCGTTG